>JACQSR010000011.1 GCA_016211215.1 Candidatus Woesearchaeota archaeon | reverse complement strand
GTAAGCAGATTGGCGAGCTTGTCATGAGAAAGCTGAGGCGTCTTGATAAGATTTCTTACATAAGGTTTGCTGCTGTTTACAGGCAGTTTGAGGACATTGAAAGCTTTGAGAAGGAAATTAAGAAGCTTGCGGGGAGATGATATGGCAAGAGGGCTAAGAACTGAAGAAGCTGCTAAAGAAGTTACAAAAACGGGAGCTGCCTCAACAGCGAGAAAGAGCTGGAGAGTCTGGAAACAGGCGGGGAAAAGCAGAACATGCTTAATATTATCCTTGTTCCAATCCAATTGAAGGCTGCTGAAGCAAGGGCAAGGGTTGCGCATGATACTGATTCAATTGTAGTGATAAATGATGGAAGTGCCAGCAGAGGCAAATCATTTTCCATGCTACCTCAATCGCTTAATGCTTCGTTCTCTCAACTCGCGTATTGAATCCTTAATATCCTCTGCTTCATCATCAGATATGAAGCCCGCATATGCCATTATGTCTTTTTTCGGGGTTAGCAGCCTCTTGATTACTTCAGAAAAGCTTTCATCCGTCTTTTTTGAACTGCTCAAAATTGTGTAGGACTCTTCCGTAACAGTTATCGTTTTAGTTGACATAAACATATGTTTATGTGCGCACATATTTAATTTTTTGTTTTTAACAAACTTTAAAAAAAGGCATGAAAACGCATAATGAATGAAAGTTAGAATAAAGCACAAAGTGAAACCATGAATCAGGAAGAGCACGAATTCATAAAGATGATTGAAGCCAATGATAATATAAATTCACTTGATAGATATCCGCAATTAAGGGAAATGTGGGACTATGGCCGTCTGGTTGAGCGGGACAGCACAATCAAAAATTACATAATGAACCTCATTAGCAGATATGTTGCAAGTTTTACGAGAAGTCCGGGTAGGTACCTTCCAGCGCATCTTTTCCTGCTTGTGGACGCCACAATCATCAACCAAGAAGTGAGAATGCACATGGCAGAAGAGACAGCTAAAATGCTCATGCGCTGCCCAAACTGGGAATGGTGCGTAAAAGCAATCTATGCCTTTTTTGAGTTATACCAACATCTTGTCCATGCTGATAATGTCGGTAGACGCGGAGGGCATGCAACTGCAAGCTGGATTGCATCGAGTAACATTATTAGGGAAACGCTAAAAGAAAGGCTCCTCAAGATTGGAGTCCCGCAACAAGGGATAGAGCTGGACAATCTGCAGACGACCCTGCACATTTTTTACACTGCCAGATTTGGAAGAGCCGGCCCGAAGGTTTTCAACGTGATAAGCCAGCCTGGAACAATCAGGGTTATGGAACAAAAAGGGTTCGGCCCGTTCAAGAAAAATGTGCCAGTGCAAAAAGCCATCACAAGGCAGACGAGAGTTCCAAAGACAGCACAGCAGATAATAGAGGAACAGCAGCTTTAACAGTCATTCAACAAAATTTAAAAACAAGGGGGAGTTTTGTTCTCCATGAAAATCAAAATAAAGCGCATTGACAAGTCTTTGCCGTTGCCTGTTTACCAGACATCAGGCAGTGTCGGCTTTGACATTTGTGCGAGGGAAACTACAGTTGTCAAGCCAAAGGGCATTGCCCTTGTTCCGGGCAATATCATTGTTGCAACTCCTCCCGGTTACATGCTTGTGGTTGCTTTGAGGAGTTCCACGCCGAGGAAGAAGGGGCTTCACAAGCCTCACGGCATTGGCGTTATTGACAATGATTACTGCGGGGATGAGGACGAGGTTAAGATTCAGGTCTTCAATCCTTCTGAACATGATGTTGTTGTTGAGCGGGGCGAGCGTATTGCCCAGGGCATTTTTGTCAGGATTGATAGGTTTGAGTGGGATGAGGTTGATGCCATGGGCGGCAGCAGGGGCGGCTTTGGCAGCACTGGCTAGTTCATTTCAATGCAGGCAAGCTGCGGGTCGCTCAGGAACTCTTCCCTTTTGATGTCATCTATTATGTGGTAAACCTCTTTCCTTTTTACTCTGAACTGGACTGAGAGCTTTTCAAGGAATTCCTCAAGTGCGCCTATGCTTT
>JACQSR010000001.1 GCA_016211215.1 Candidatus Woesearchaeota archaeon | reverse complement strand
TCCCTGGCTTAACCCGTAAAATGGGTCTCCGGAATTTGTACAATCTATTTCGCACTCCTCGCCGGACTCGCATACGGCATTTCCGCAGCATGGAGATTTTGCTTCATGGGTGCATATATAGTTTGTCTGCGCTCCGCAAATGTCCTCTGTGCATGCGTTATTGTCATTGCAGGTGTCGCATTCAGTTGCGCATGAATTGCATGGCCCACCACAATCCTTTCCTTCCTCCCCTAAATCTCCATCCCGGAAGCCGTTGTTGCAGCAATTTTGGTTAGGGCAAGAACCGCCGCAGTCTATTCCGTCTTCATCCCGGTTCCTGATTCCATCAAAGCAGCTTTCAACAGATTGAGCTGTTCCAATTACAGTTGCAGGTATCTTTGCAGTTGCAATCTTTCCATCATACTTGGCCTCTGCCCTCACCACATAACTGCCCGGAAATGCCCTGGAAGGAACCTGAAGCCTTACAGTCCTGCTTGTTGCAGTCTCAACAGCGGCTGTTTCTTCCTTAAACGCAACCACTTTTCCATTGCTGCCTAGAAGTTCGTAGCGCAGGCTTGCATCATACCTTTTTTCATTCCCCATACTGGTAATCTTGACAGAAAAAATCAAATCCTTTCCTGATTCAGCGCTCATCTGCACCCCTTCCAGTTCAACATCAAGCAGCTGCCCTGCAGGCTTGGGAGATGTATACAGCACAACACCGGTAACCAATAGCCCAATTCCTATTAAGCCAAGAACGGCCAGCAGTGCAGGAGAAAGCCTGTGAACATGCGTTACCTCGGTTACATTGTAGGCAGAATTAAGGGCATCATTGACATCCTTAGCCTGAAAGCCAGACTGAAGCAGGTGGTTTTTTATTGTATTCATGTCATAGCCCTGCTGCAGGCTCTGCCTGATGAAACTAACAATGCGCTGGTCAGCCATATACAGCGCCTGAATTTGGGGTTTTATAAAGATTATCTTTCCACCATTCTATGACTGGTGGAAGGACTAATCTGGAAAACAATGCGAGGAGTGTGCAGCGAACGGGCATCCCACGGGTCTTTGAGTGTCTCCGAGCATTTTGACAGATTTACCCAATCTTTTTAAATAATCTGGCCTTCGAGTGCATCATGGTGCTTGAAAAACTCTCTGCATCCCTGAAAGGAACTTTGCAGAAAATTGCACAGTCGGTCTTTGTGGATGACAAGCTGATAAACGAGCTTGTGAAGGACATCCAGCGCGCCTTAATCCAGGGAGATGTTAACCTGAGGCTTGTTTCAACACTGACTTCAAAAATAAAGGAGCGCATTAAAAGCACAGAAACCCCTGCAGGGCTGACAAAAAAAGAGCACCTCATAAATATTGTCTACGAAGAGCTTGTTGCTTTCCTTGGCGGCGAGCCGTACAAAATTGAGGTAAAAAGCAGGCCATACCAGATAATGCTTGTCGGGCTTTTCGGCTCCGGAAAAACAACCACTGCAGGAAAGCTCGCAAAGCACTTCATGAAGCGCGGATTGAAAGTTGCTTTAGTGGGCTTAGACGTTCATCGCCCTGCAGCAATGGACCAGCTTGAGCAGGTTGGAAAATCCATTAAAGTGCCCGTGTTTACCGAGAGAAAAAAAGACGCTGTGGACATATACAACTCTTTCAGGCAGGAATACAATAAATTTGACGTTGTAATTTTTGACACCGCAGGCAGGGATGCATTGTCAGATGACCTGATAAAGGAAATAAAGCTGCTGGGCAGCACCATAAGCCCCAATGAAACATTCTTGGTAATATCTGCAGACATCGGCCAGGCAGCGCAAAAGCAGGCAGAGGCATTCCACGAAAGCTGCAAAATCACGGGCGTCATTCCAACAAAAATGGACGGCACCGCAAAGGCAGGCGGAGCGTTGTCTGCATGCGCAGTAACAAAAGCACCCATTGTATTTATTGGGGTGGGGGAAAAGGTTGACGATCTTGAGCCATTCAATCCCAAGGGCTTTGTCGGGCGTTTGTTGGGAATGGGCGATTTGGAGGCATTGCTCGAAAAGGCTCGAGAAGTTTACACCGAAGAGGAAGCAGAAGACCTGGGCAAGAAATTTCTTAAGGGGGAATTCTCCCTTCTTGATTTGTATGAGCAGATGTCGGCCATGAAAAAGATGGGCTCGCTTTCCAAGCTGGTGGATATGATTCCCGGTTTCTCGCAGATGAAGCTCCCTAAAGAGGCGCTTGAAGTTCAGGAGGGCAAGCTGGAAAAATGGAAAATTGCCATGCAGTCCATGACTCAGGGGGAGCTTGAAGACCCGGAGATAATAACAGCTTCGCGCATAGACAGGATTGCACATGGCTCGGGACTTGACGCAAAGGATATCAGGGAGCTGATTAAGCAGTACCGGCAGTCAAAGAAGATGGTGAAGATGCTCAAGGGCTCGAAAGGCGACATGTCCAAGATGATGAAGAAAATGAAGCTTGCATGAAACATCAGAAATCGCCATTCGCAATCTCCCTACTTCAGTTCGGAGTAAGAAGGCGATTTCTAAGGATACTCAAGAACACGCCCCTGGCTTTAGTCCGGCGGTTCTTGACATAATCACGAAAGGTTTATATATGCTGTCCGGGAAAATCTGCTAATGCCAGAGCCGGAAAAACCCCTGTACATGTACGTCAAGTCCCCGACAGGGTCTGTTAACCTGCGCTACAAGGGCATGTGGGACATGGACGAGCTTTACAAGAAAATGGCCGAATGGTTTCGCTCCAGAAAATACAACTTCTACGAAAAGGTATACAAGCACAAGGCCCCATCTCCTTTTGGAAAAGATAGGCAGTATGTCTGGAATGCAGAGAGGAGGGAAGAAGACTACTACAAGTTCGTTATCGAAATATACATGCATACCTATGATGCGTCTGACATAGAGGTCCAGAATCCGGACGGCACAAGCAAAATCATGACCAAGGGCCGTATATGGATAGAATTCAAGGGCCACATACTGTTCGACTACGAAAAGAGGTTTGAGGAAAGCAGGTTCTACGCAAACCTAAGAAATTTTTACAACAAATACATAATAAAGAAAAGGGTTGAGCACATACTTTGGGACCAGCTATGGTACCGCGAAGTGCAAAAGCTGTATGAGCTGGTGATGGATACGCTCAAGATGCATACCGCAGAGCATGAGCACCGCTATTGGACGGGGGTCCACGAATAAAAATGTCAGAGACAAGGATATTAGTAGACCACATCAAGTTTGAGTACAACGGGCTTTTTGACGCAAACAACCTGTTCAAGCACATACAGGCATGGCTTCTTGAGAGGGGCTATGAAAAGAAGGTTGACAAGAACTACCAGTTCGACGGCAAAACCGGAAAATTCATCGAGTGGCAGATTTCCCCGTGGAAAAAGATTTCAGACTACTACAGGTTCATGATGAAGCTCCGCATACTAATATACGACCTTAATGAGGTGGAGATTGAGAAGGAGTCAAAGAAAGTTAAGCTGGGGCAGGGCAGGGTTATCCTGTATCTTGACGCATTCCTGGAGCACGACTATGAGCACCGCTGGGACGACAACCCCATGTTTTTTTTCTTCCGCTCAATTTACGACAAGTTCCTCTTCAAGGCTTATACGGAAAGGTTTGAGCAGCAGCTTACCTATGATGCACATCACCTTTTTGACGTCCTGGAGAGCTACTTCAATGTGTACAGGCATTACAAGCCAGTTACGGTCGCGCCGCACTTTTCGCACTAAAAATGGTAGAAAAAAAATTAATTGTCGACGAGCTGAGGTTGAGCTACTCCGGGCTGTTTGAAGTGGAGGAATTCTACAGGTTTGTTGATGACTGGATAATGGAGCACGGCATGGAAAGGGAAATCAAGATGAAGCACGAGGATATTTCTCATGACGGCAAGAACATCAAGTGGGAGATTGAGATTTGGAAGAACCGTGTCGAGTGGCAGAAGCAGGTAATAAGGCTTCGCGCCCTGATGTCCGACGTCAGGGAAATAATTGTTGAGAAGGGAAGCGGCAAAAAAAGGCTCAACCAGGGCAAGGTGCTTATAATCCTGGATACTTTCCTGGAAAGCGAGCTTGGGGGCAGGTGGCAGAACAAGCCGTGGTTTTATTTTTCACGCGCCCTGTATGACCGTTTCATATGGAAGATATGGACGAACAAGTATGAGGACCTTGCAATAAAAGACACCAACGAGATTCATTCTGCATTGAAAAGCCACTTCAACCGCTACGCATACTAGCCCTTCCACTTGATTGAGCAGCCCATTGAAGGAAAAAATTCCCTGTTCACGGTTTTTCCATCGAGAACAGCATTAATTGCCCCATCCATGTCATGCACGGTTGCAATGTCTCCCGGAGTCATTGCATCGTCAAGCCTTCCGTGGTATGCAAGCTTCATCCTTGCGTCAAAAAGGAAGGGGTCGGGAGTGCAGACTGCCCCGTATTCACGCGCAACATCCTGGGTTTCGTCGTGCAGGTAAATAAAATTGAATTCCTTTTCTTTGGCAAACTTCTTCATGCCCTCAAAGCTGTCTTCGGGATAGTTTGCCGATTCGTTTGAATTTATGCCCACTAGAGTCAGCCCTTTCTTTCCGTATTTATCAGCCAGCCCCCTCATGACATCGATCTTTGCCTTGACATAAGGGCAGTGATTGCACATAAAAACGACGAGCAATGCCTTTGCATCCCTGAAGCTGTCAAGGGAATATATTTTATCATCTATGCCTTTGAGGCGGAAGTCCGGGGCTTTATCACCCATCTTAAGCTTTTGCTCTGATTTGAGTAAGACCATGGGAGTTATAAATACATCATAGTATAAATATATTTCCCAATAAGATTTAAAAACTACCCTGTTTCTTCCACGAAAGGCCAGCATTGCGAGGGTAGCGAAGTCTGGCCAAACGCGCAGGACTTAAGACACCTATCTGTAAATAGGACATCCTGTCTCTTAGTGAGTCCGTGGGTTCAAAAGTGAGGGACTGCACCCTTCACACGCTGGCAGTTAAGTGGCATCTACGATGCCACGAACTTTGCCGAAGTGGAGAACAGATGCAATCCCTTAATGAAAGTCCCACCCCTCGCATTTATTCTTTCAGGTAGTCCAGAATAAAGCCGCGTTCCTTGAGAATATCGTATATCTTCTTAGGCACTTTGAAGAAAACAGGCTTGTTTGTCACCGAGTCAAACCAGTAATACTTCTCGGTGTCAGGCATAAGCCGCTTCACAAATCCGGTAGCGCCGATAGCCGCATTCTTGAACTGGTTGTAAATCTCCAGCGGGGCATAGGCAATCTGCACTGCAAGGCCCCTATAAGATTTTGCGGAGAAAAATTGCTTTTTTGCATACCCCAAACTATCTTCATCTCTCTCCAGGGTGAAAGCAGGCGGCTCTGCCACCTTCTGCTCAAGGCTTTTCTCTGGCCTGAATGCGCGATGGAGGCTCCGAACCTGCTTTCTTCCCCTCTTCATCACATCAAGAAAAAAATCTATAAAAACACGGTCTACAGACATACCTACCACCAAAATACAATATATTTTCCTGATTTATTAATCTTTCTAACAAATCTTTAAAAAAGGGTGTAAAAAACCCCGTGCTACGCCTCCGTAGCATAGTAGCTATTGCGTTACCTTGGTATACCAAAATCCAACGAGGTAAAGGTCGTGGGTGCAACTCCCATCGGAGGCTTCTTACAATACCCTCATTAAATCGCTCGTCTTCCAAACCTTAACCTTCTTTTGTTTCTGAAAATGTTTGTCATCTGACCAAATATCTGCCTTTATTGCAAGTGCAGCTGCAATGAATGGCGTATCGTCAGCATCGATTTTATCCATTATCTCGTTTGCCTCTTTCATTTTTGCTTTTATCAGTTCATCGTCGAGGATAACTATCCTCTCCATCAGTTTTTCCAATATCGCCTCAAATTCCGCCTCGCTTAGGCAAGATTTCTTCAAAATCAAAGATTTGTACTTGGAAATCTCACCACTAGAAATCCTAATTGAATAAAGTTCAGCATCTATGTGGCTTATTATCCACCTTGTCAACGAATCTCTTATCAAAGCAGCAATTATCCTATTTGTATTGACAATAAGCCTAAGAGAATCTTTTTCTGACTTCATGTTTTATTTTGTGCCCAATCTCTTCAGCATCTTTCTCGGTCAAGGTGCTTTTTGTTAAGACCTTGTCCATCCAATGTAACTCTTTGACCTTCTTTTCAAAAGCTTGTCTAGCTACATCGCTCCATTTAATTTCTGAATGGACTTCCATTTCATTGTGAAGTCCTTCTGGAACTGATAATGTCATATTAACCATTTTGATAACCTCCAATGTGTGTAGTATGTGTTAACAAATATTTAAACCTTTTGTTTTGAACGATAATCCTCCCCCAACTGTGCCAAAATCAGTGATAGCCCATCGGAGGCTTTTATTATAGATATATTAATAAATTATATCAGAACTTCAAGTTTTAAGGGCCCATGGTCTAGTGGTTATGACGTCTCTTTGACGTGGAGGAGGTCGCCAGTTCGAATGTGCATCACATTCTGCTGATGCTCGCGCGAAAGTCTGGCTGGGCCCACTCAATTTATTGCTTACCATTCCTTGCAGCAGTCAAGTATCTTCTTCATGACTTCGGAGAATTTGCTCATTGCCTTTCCCTCTTTCTTCAGCTCATCGTCGTGAACTAATTTCTTTGCCTCCACCATCTTAAGGTTGATTGCAAAAAACAGTGAATACAGGTTGAAGGCCATCGTGAAAAAATTATTTGCCTCTTTTGGGTTTCCCTTTGAAAATTCCTTTGTGCCAACCTCGATAAGGCGCATGCTTGCCGCAAGAAGATGCTTGCTTATGCACCATTCCTCGCCTTTTGGGTCTGTAACTATTTTTGCGAGAAGCTTTTTTCTCATCTCGCGCACCGAATGCTGCATGTCGATGTATTTCTGGTCATCAGTCTTCATTGCAGTAAAATAAAAGTGCTCTTCCAGGCTCACCAGATTCATTATTGCAATGCTCAAGTCTTCATCCCTTGAAAGGTCAACCTCGCCCTTCTTTACATCCTCGACCTTCTTGAGCCATTTCTTAACATCTTCTTCCATCATTTCACCCATCTTACTACTTCAATCGTTGCGCTCGTTAAAACAAGCAAAACAAAAGTGAGTATGATGCCCTGATAAGGCACCATCTTTCCCCTGTATTCCCCAATCCTGCTGCTAAGCCATGGAGTTATGCACACAACGATGCCCCCAATGATGCTTCCCGCCAGGAATAGGCTAATCAGGTAAGTCCTGTTCAGCAATGAGCCATAATCCCCTGCAAGCGAAATGAACAATGGATAATCCCCTTTAATCAAGGGCATAAGGGGGATTATTGTTGTGGCAAAGGAAATGGCTATAATCAAGGGCATTTTGCCTAAAAACTGCCTTTTTATCAGCTTGGAAACCCACCATCCCATGGACACTGCAAATGCGCCTATGAATATCCCTATAACCATATTGCTGACACCCAAGTAGGCAGCTCCGCCCGCAGCTGCAGCAGCTCCGACTGTGCATAAGGGGCAGTGCGCTCGTGCGCTTCCCGCCAATGCCAATGAAAAAAGCAATGGCAAAATTTTTTTCATGTCAAATCCTCATGAACTCGTTTATGCTGCCGTCCTTTCCTACCGAAAAGATTACAAACTGGCCCTGTTTTGCGCCCGGCATTCCGGGGCTTCCTGAAGGCATTCCCGGCATTGCAATTCCGGCAATATCCGGCTTTTCTGTAAGCAATTTTTCAACAGCTTCCAGTGGTATGTGGCCTTCCACAAAGTAGTCTCCTGCTATGGTTGTATGGCAGCTGCTAAGCTGTGCAGGAACATTGTATTTGGTCTTTATGGCCTGCACATCGTAAGTATCCGTTACCTTGGCATCAAATCCCTTGTCTTGCATATGCTTTGCGTAAATGCTGCAGCACCCGCATGTTGGACTCTTGAATATCTCAATGCCAGTCTCTGGAAATTTCGATGCGGGCTTTGCGCACCCAACAACTAACAATGCCAGTACAATCAACCCCATTATCATAATAATTTTTCTCATTATACCACCTTCTCCTCCAGAATATGCAACAGCTTATTTAAATAACTGTGAAACCAGTTTCAAGAACCAATCTTAATATCGAAAACCCTCTCTTCCACGTTAGGAATCCCCTTTATCTTCACGACAGCTGAATCCATGCCTTCAGGGGCTTCAAAGACCAAAGTTCCCGAAGAATGATGCCCGGAAAGCACAGGCGCTTCAATGGGTTTTATAACCTTCCCCCCATACTCAAGCGTGGTTATCTGCTTTAGGTCAAACTGGCTAAGGTCAACGGAATGGGTGTTTGCCGCAATGTTAAGCCTTAGTTTGCCTTCCGAAATACCCTCCACGGAAATGTCTATCTGCACATCGCCTG
>JACQSR010000008.1 GCA_016211215.1 Candidatus Woesearchaeota archaeon | reverse complement strand
TTCTGCCCTAAAAATCCCCCTCATTTGCAACATCTCCCTGAGCAGAAGTCCTTGCCTCCCTTTCTTCCTTTGAGATATAGTCAGTTGCTGTGCCTGCGTACGGCTTAATCTCGTTGCAGACTTCTTTCTTTCTTGCCGTTGCTATTGAAATCTCGCTGTCAAACACAATGCACGCCTTGTCGTATATCTTCTTTGAATACTGCACTATTGGTGTTTTTCCTGTCCTGCCCAATGACTTTCCCGGATTCGCAACCAAGCTCTGCGCATAAAGCATTTTAGTTCCAGCAGGCCCGGAAATCCCCACATTAAAAGCCATCACCTGCCCTGAATTGTCAGGATTCTGCACATTAAAGGTAATCTTGTAGAAAGATTACCTCTGGTCAGGAAGGCTAATCTGGAAAAAATGCGAAGCATTTTGACATACATCTTCTGCGTTTCAATTTCCCCTCCTTCTATTGGAGTAATACTCGGAGTTTCATTTGTCTCCCATCTCATCCAAGCATCCCCTCAACTTTGCTAATAAACTCATCTGCATCAGCTAAGGCAGTTTTTGCCATCTCCCTCGTTATTGAAGGGGTTGCATCGTACTGCGCGGTTTCTCTCTTTGTTTTTGTCTGGATAAGCTTTGTTATAAGCTGCTCGCTTAAATCATGAGACTTGGCAAGCCTGTGGATGTCTTTTGTTTCAAGGCTTTTTGCATTTGGCTCGGTTCGATTAACAAAATCATGCCCTAAAACTGCGATTGTTGCTGCGTGGCTTTTTGATTTGTAGCCGAGGCGAGCAAGCGCTGACAATGCAGAAGCATACATAGCATAATAAGAGACAACTATCACCCAGTCATGCGTTTCGAAATCAAGAGACAGCTTAAGCAGCTTTTTCATATCTTCCTGCTCTGAAATCCTAAAGAGGAGATTGGCAACACCAAGGTTCTTTCTTGATTTTGTTAAGAAAGGCTTTTCAAGTTTCTTGTGCTCGTCATTCTTGAAGAGCTGCTTCTTTTTAAGGTAGCCATCAATTTTTCTCTTTAGGGCTTCGTTTCTATTCTTCATGAGACAATCCTCCAAAACATTTCATGACCGTATAAAGAAACCCCGTGCTCTTTCGCCTCTTTTCCTGCATTTAATTCTTTCGCTTTTAGCATTTTCTTTAATTCTTCAATGTCTGTGATTAGCGGGCTTATTTTAATGTTATGGGAATATTGGTAACTTGCGCTCTCCCTTTCTATTGCTTCCCTTAAAGATTTATCCTTTAAACTGCTTACTATAAACAACAAATCGATATCTGACTGCTTTGTTGATGTTCCTTTTGCATAGCTTCCGAACAAAACAATGGATTGTATCTTAGACATAAATTGCGTGGCTAGTTTTGAGATTAAGCTTTCAACGGTTGCCTTTAGTTTTGGATGCAGTTGGTATAGCTCCTCTTTTCTGGATATGTCCAAAGATTCCAAAAGATGCCTTGCTTTCTGGTTGGACGCGTTTAATCTGCATTGCTTTGAACTGCCCACCCTTTCGACTTGGATTATCCCTTCTTTTTCCATCTCGTTTATGTGGTTGTACGCTGGACGATACCCTATTTTTAACCGTTTGGAAATCTCCAGTATTGTTAGCCCTTTACCTAGTTCAGCCCTCATTAATCCAATGATTTTTAGCAGCGTTTTTTGTCTCATCTATTCACTTTGTGAATAGTGTTATTCACTTTAGTATATAAGCCTTATGTTTTACAACATCCAGCCCTAAAAATCCGCCTCATTCTGCACATCTCCCTGAGCAGAAGTCCTTGCCTCCCTCTCTTCTTTTGAGATATAGTCAGTTGCTGTTCCCCCGTACGGCTTTATCTCGTTGCACACTTCCTTCTTTCTTGCCGTTGCTATTGAAATCTCGCTGTCAAACACAATGCAGGCTTTATCGTATAATTTCTTTGAATACTGGACTATCGGGGTTTTTCCGCTTCTTCCAAGGCTCTTTCCCGGCTTTGCTATTAAGCTCTGCGCATAAAGCATCTTTGTTCCCCCTGCACCTGAAATCCTGACGTTAAACGCCATATTCATTCCTGAGTTTTCCGGATTCTGCACATTGAATGTTATCTTGTAGAAATACATCTTCTGCGTTTCAATTTCCTCACCTTCCAGAGGCTCAACAGCAGGAGTTTCATTTGTCTCCCCCCTCACATATGCATCTAATTGCGATTCAGTCCCCTTGAATGGAATCTCATTAGTCCTTTCACCCTCTATGTGCGCAGCAGCATACGCAAGACCGCCGGGAGTAACAACAAACATGCTTCCTGCTGGTGGGCTGTCTACATATACTGAGCATATCTTTGATTCCCAGCATTCTTGTCCGAATATGCCTGTGTCGCACAGCACCTTGTCCACATTTTCCTTCCATCTTGAAAAAGTGTCGTCTGGAATTACTAGCGAAGTCAAAGCGCCAACTCCCGGCCTTTGACCGGCTTCAAGCAACCCCACCATCCAGTTAAGGTATCCTGCATGTTTGGATTTTGTGAGTTTTGATTGTGCTTTCTCAAGAAGTTCCTTTGTACAAGAACCCTGACACAATATCTCTTTTTCAGAAGTTATTAAAACGCATTGATCTGGATTGTTCTTATTACATTCCCCTTCAATACCTTCCAAGGCAAAAAAACTCCCATCAGGTTTATAGTACGTTCCTTCAAATTCCCTAGATTTTTCTTTTCCGTTTTCATCATATTCTACGGTTTCTACTCCTTTATATGTAGATCCGCCTTCAAACCATTTCTTGATAACTGCACCTTCAAATCCATATTTTCCGTAGGAAGATTCTCTCTTTTCTGTAAGGACATTGTTATGATACTCACGAATAGTTTCACTTACGACTTTAGTTGGATCAGCGGAGTCTTTAGTTGTTTCCGTAATCTTTTTTGTTTCTTCTTTTGTTTGTTTATTGGTTGTCAAATCAGTGATAGTTGTTGAAGTCGTCTCAGTTTTCCTGGTTGTTGTATCACTTGTCTTCTCGATTTTTGTATCGCGAAGGTCATGTGCAAGATTGTTAAATCCACCACCAGTCCAATAGAACCATTCCTCTCTTACAAATCGACCCTCTTTGTCAAGTGTAAGGTATTTAAGGGAATTCTGATTTCCTTTATAAGGTAGTCCGCTAGTTATAACTGTTTCTTCTTCATTCGCCCTTTTTATCCGAAGCTCATTGACTGCTTCATCAAAACTAATTTTGTCACTTTTTTCATCAATCTTCAAAGCAGCGTATTCTTCCGGTAAAAAGGGGATATGTCTTGAATTTTCCCCATTCTCCCCATTCCAAATCCTAATCTCATAAGGGTTATCTCCCTCTTTGTATAAATGTTCAAGTAGGATTCCATCACTTAACGTATCAGAAGTATAGACAAAATCATCCCCATCTAACTTTTGCAAACTGCCTCCTTTTAGAACATAATAATCCTTGCCTGACTTTGCAACTGGGAGCCTATCGCCACCATAAAATACATTCGTTGCTTCCTGAAGATTTTTTTCTTTTTTCTTTAAGCCATAAAAAGAGTTCTTAAACTTTGCCTGTGTTTCGGCTTCCGCTTCTGCGGAAAATGACACCAAATCGCCTTTACCATCCCTCAACCATTTTCCCTGTTCGTCTTTTAACCCGTAACCCCCACCTGGAAGTTCTCCGGCACTAAGTTGACTTCCTTGGGTTGGACTTTCCCTAATCTCAAAATCACCCTCTTTAAGTCTTTGTTGTGTTAAAAACTCCTTAAACCCCTTTTCAGTTCCCGTGAATGCAACCTTATCTCCTCCTTTCCTATACCACTCCTTCTCACCAGGTTTAAGTGCTGGTTTCGCTTGCGTTGACACCTCAGGTGCTGCAGGCGCCCCTCCTGCCGGTGCCGTTGGTTGCTGTGCTCCTGCCGGTGCTTGAGGTGCAGGAGCTGCTGCCGGTGCCGTTGGTTGCTGTGTAAAAGGTTCTAAGCGACGAATGTTTAAATCCCGCCATGAAAAATAGACTTCTTGTCCCCCCCCCTCGTATGTCAATCTTGTAAGAAACGCATCGATTTCAACCCCCGATATTGTTTTCTCCCCCCCAGCAGTATAAACCACATCTCCGACTTTTAATTCACTCGCATCCACCTCCAAATTCACCACATTACTAGCTAAATTTACAGGTGCTCTTGCTACATGACTGGGTTTTGCTTCAGGTCCAACTCTGATTGTCGCATCCGTTTTGAAATTTTGAAAACTTCCATCTTCAAAAGATACTACATAATAACTTGTTGTAGTTATTCCACTTGCGCTACTCTGGGTAACCCTACTCAGTTCGACACTTTTAACTTGTTTTAATCCCTTATCAGTATTAACAATTTCCCCCTTTATCAAGTCTTTTACTTTCTTTATCTGAATGGATTGAGAAGAAGGTAGGCTAACTTCTCGTGACTTTACTGTCGCTGCAGGTTCTGTTGGTGCTGATGGAGCCGATTTTGATATTAATTTTTTTGACTCATCAGGATCATATCCTCCTAACATTTCTGAACCTTGATAAAGATTTATTGTTTTAATATTTTGCAATGAATTAAGATAAGCAGTTAACTCTTCTTTTGTTTTGGTTTGTTCTTGGTTGGATAAGGTATAGGATATTCTATATTTACCTACACTTGCATCATAATCAATAAAGGTGATACCGTTTGAATCTGTAAAATCAATTCTAACGCGTTGTTTATCCCAACTTATAGTTTGTGGTTTTACTGGGGGTGGTGCCGCCTTCCCCACAAAATCATACCAATTTGCGAGAATGATGAGGATGAAAACTGCTGTGAAGAGCAATGCTATTGTGATTATTAGCTTCCTGTTTTTGCTATACATTCTCACAGTAATCTCCCTCCACTTTCCACCCTTCGCCAATTCCTTTGAGGTCGCTGAATACATCTGCTGTCAATCCTGCTAAATCGTGTATGAGGCATGCTCCTGCGGCATATCCGCCGTATTTAACATGAATCTCCGGAACGCATGCGACACCTATAATGGCATCAACAGCGTACAGCGGGTTTGAAATGAATTCCCTTACAAGGCTCAAAATGTAATTGAACAATCCTGCTAAAGGAATAATCTGCGTCAGCTCTCCCGTCACATACTTGCACGTCTGGTATTGCTGCAAATCCTGGCACATCTTTGCTGGCGTTCCGGTCGGTACCTGATTCTTATAGCAATCTGCCTTGACGCAGAATACCTGCCTCAATTTCTGCAAATTAAATATGATGCCGGGAACGCATAATGTTGCAACACTTACTATCAGGCTGTCCTGCGGATTAAGCTTTCCCGTTCTTGGCGGAGGTATTTTTTCATATCCGCTTTGTATCGCTTGTTCCGCTTTATCAGCATCATACTCTTCACCAAGCGCGCGCATCCCAAATTCTCCGCCAATTCCAAGGTAAGAAGCTGCACCAAATCCAGTCTGCCATGTGTTTATAGCGTCTGTTGACCATCTCTGAATCTTTCCAACTCCTTCAAGCCCAATCTCATCAAAAAACAATCTGCATGAAAACGCCTTGCAGAAAAGGTTAATTCCTTTCGCAATTCCACCAACACTGGTTGCACCTAATTCTGTTGCTTTTTCTGCCCCTCCCCATGTTAATTTGGTAATCTCTCCAACTCCGGAAGAGGATGTCTGTATAGCCTCTCTTGCATTATCAGCAGCTTCACCCCATAAAGTGCCGGGCTCTGCAAGCGAGGTAAGTATAATCCCAGCTGCATTAATTATCCCATACATCTTAATCAGTGTCCCAATAATCTCGCAAAGCCTCTTACCATAACTCAATATCTGATTCAGTACTCCAACCCAGTCTCCCAATATCTTTGCCTGGTCTACTGCTTCGTTTATCTTGTCTTTCGTGCTTTTGCTTAATTCTCCTAAAGGCATGTTGTAGAATGAAAGCTCCATTGAAATATTCTCGTTTTCAGGAACCCCCGTAACTTTATCCCCGGCCTGTGAAATAATCTGCAATACTGCATCAACCTTCAGCTTGTCCATCTTGAAATCAGTTTTTGCAAGAGTCAAGACAATGTAGGGGTCTGTGGTGTTATCTTCCGTATTTATCAGCTCAAAGCTTTCAAGTAAATCTCCCGTTTGATTCATCCCCTGCTCATCAGGAGTTGCAGTAACCTCACCTAAAGCAAGCATCAATGTCCGTGGGGTATCAACCTTTGGGGTCAGTGTTACTGCGCAGAAAATCCTCTGGGAAAGCAGCGATGTCACCTGCCTGTCTATTGGCTGTGGCGAGCAAACTACTTCATGCTTCCAGTAATCTATCTTTTCAGTAACAAGCTCCAAAACCTCAATCGGAATGTCGTAAATAAGTGAATTTCCGGCTACATCAGTAATGTTTATCCGCGCACTGCTTACAATATGCCCCAATTTGTTTATTGCAGGCGTCTGGAATGTGCAGGTGTAAACTGCCTCTGACGCTGAACAGGCTCCTGTGACTGTTGCGGAACCGTTCGTCGCATCATAAAAGTTAGAAAAATCCAGCTGGGCGGAAACAACTGAAGAGTGCCTTTCCCGTACCTTTACTTCAACAAGCAGTATGTCTCCTGTTTTTATTAAATTCTGGTATGCAGGTCCAAAGGCAGTTCCAACGGCAGTTGCCTTTGCGGAAATAAGCTCAGGAGCATTCTTGTCAGACTTCACATCTATTGTAAGCGAAGGCAGCTGCAGTAAATTCCCCAGCAAGTCCTGGCTCTGCATTCCGGCCTTTACCGTTCCAAGGTATCCTGAAGGCAGGGTGTTCGGAATATTCTTCCATGTGCATATTCCACCGGAGCATTCAGCCGGAGCAACTTTGTTTCCCAGATTTATTCCCGACAAGTCCAAAAACACGGTGCTCTTGTCAAATCCAATTCCTTCATCAGAAACCGTTGCAGTTATTTCATTCCTTCCCGGAAGCAGGTAAGTAAAGCCGTCAGGCGCAGCAACTCCGACATTAATTGCCGATATGGAAGGCCCTGTTCCGTCAAACGTCAAGTCAAGCGAACCCTCAGTTGCTGCAGTATTCCCGTCAACATCAGCCGCAGTTACCGTATACTTGAAGCTTCCCCCTGCAGTTGCGTGCGCATTGATGAAAAACACGCACCTACTCCCATTTCCGCTTCTTGAGCAGCTTCCCTTCGCATTTCCATTCTCAAACCCAAGCGAAGTAAAATCTCCAGCCACACTTCCCGCGTCAAGGTCATCCGCCTTAATCATAACCTCAACACGCATGCGTACAGGAGAAGGTCCAATAAAAGTAAGTGAATTCCCAAAAGCGTCCAAAGCCCCTGAGCTTTCGCCTATCTCGGGTGGAGTTAAATCAATGTCAAATTCAACAGTGCGCGCATTTCCAGCCTGCTCAAATATGTCATAGGCAGTTGCGGTTATTATGTGGTGCCCCTCAGAGAAGCTCGACTTTGCCTCCGAAACACTGCCCGAAAAGCTGCATTCCCTTGAAGTCACATCTATGGTTTTTGACAAGCTGCCGCCGGAATCCGTTATTTCAACCCTCGACAGCCCGGAGCAGTGCTGTGTGTCTCCGCGTGCAAACCCGTAATCCTGCGCCTTGAAATCAAGCGTCACCCTGTTTTTCGAAATATCCTTTGCAAGCGCAACGACCTCCGGCCCTGTCCTGTCAACCGCGATTATTCCTGATTTTGAGTCAACCTGCCTTGTAACATTATCTACCCTTTCAAAAAGGGCAACTGACCACGGCACAACGGGAAGCTGGAATGAAGCGTCAGTTGACTGCGAAAGCATACAAACTGATTTTCCCCCCTGCTCGGCGCAGGAATCAAACGGAATATTGCTGTTAAGCTTCAGAAGCTCGGGGCTTATGTTCCCTTCAACAGTTACAGTATATGTTATGGTGTCTTCTGCCCGTATTATGCCGTTGACGTTGTCTGCCCCAGCCACTTTGACCGAGCTTATCGCGCCGTAGGTTATGGGAAGTGAAACTATTAAGATTGACATCAATATTGCCAATGACTTAAAGTATATCATCCAAACCTCGGCTTCAGCTCATATTCATTTTCGGCAGAGTACTGCTCCATCTTGTTTATCTGCTCCAGCATCTCAATCTTCCTTGCATCAGGCGGAACATCAAGTATCCCAAGCTCAAGCACATAGGCAGTCATCTTTGCCTTTTCCAAATCCTCTGCAGTAATCGTTATGTTTATCTTCACGCTTCCCAACGGGAATGTCTCGTTTATCTCCGTCTTGGGAATCTTGTAGCATTTCTCGGTAAAAAGAGCCCCCTCGCATCTCTTGTCTTCAGGTATCACAACATCCTCGTCCGTAAACAGCCTAATCTCAAGCTCGTAATCGCCGGGAGCAAGCTGCACGGAAACATTTCCCCCCCTGCCGAACTCTGCAGTTGCAGTAACCTCGTCGTCGAGAACAGTGCCTTTCCTCCTGAAGGTTATCATGCCGTACTCTTCATCCTTTAATGAAGATGACGCGGAATTGAAAACCCATTTTCCGTTTGTGTAAGACATCTTTTTCTTCCCTATCTCAACATTAACAGGTGAAAGCTTCACCATGCCTGCCTCAACTGTTGCGCTTTTCCCAATCTCGGTGCTCAGTATTTCGCTCCTCCCAAGATAGCCTTCCTTGTTAAGCGTCAAAATGCCTCCAAAGCATATCGGGAATTTTGCAACCAATGCGCCCTTTGAAGTTTTTCCGACATAGCATGTCTCGCCTGCGCATGAATACATCGCCTCAACACCATCAAGCGGCTTGTCATTTTCCCTGACCGTAACAACCACATCCCCTGAATTCCTGCTGCTCTCCCTGCACAAAAGCGACGAAGGATTGGGGTCAACCATCTCCAGTGGCACAAAATCTGATTTTAACACTTCATTGTTCCTTATGTTGCCTTCAAGGAAATACCTGAAGTAATACCCCTGCCCGCGCAATGCATTTTTGTCGTAAATCTCCACCATTACCGGAAAGCTCACATCATACACAAAATTATACCTCTGAATGCCCATCAGCGCAAGAAGGTTTGATGACACAGATTCAGAAGTACAATGCTCGCCGTCGCAGTTTAAGTCAAAGTATATCGGCCAGAAATCAAGGTAAGTCATCCTAACCTCAAGGTCAGAAAAGGTTTTGTTCAATGGAACCGTGCTGTGGACATTGTACAATGCCTCCTGAAGCTCGTCCCCTATGGCAGTAAACGGCTCGTAGTTTGAAGTGCCGGTAACCTTCAGCATCGGAATGTAGCTCATCAGCATCCCTTCTATCCTGTCCTTGACATCGGATTTCGTCCATGATGTTCCGGAGCCAAACTTGAATTCTGTTTCGGCCATTGGGGGAAGTTTTTTGCTGTCAATCTCCGAAAAAAGCACAATTAAGTTCAGGACATCCCTCTCAAGGAACCTGTATTGCCCCTCAAGCTCAGTAAGCAGCGAGCCCAGCTCATAAATTCTCTTCAGGTTTAATGCCATCCTTGTAGAAAACTCATTCACCTCTCCGATGGAATTGTCCTGCGTTATCTTAAGCGGATAATTAAGCACGATTGCAATGTCATTCTCGGTAACAGTCGTCTTTGCTGAAATATCGCCTGTCTTTTCAACATCCATAGCCTGCGCCCTGAACTGCTCAAAATTCGAAGTGCACCTCTCGATGTTCTGCGAGACATAATTCGATATTTGGGTTTCGATGGAGCTGTCAGTCTTGCCTGATGCATGAAGCGAAGGCCTTTGAACAATAAACTCGCAGCTTCCCCTGCATCCGTTTCCCGATTTCATGAAATACCAGTACGGGACATTCATTGAAGAGCGCGGGGAAAACTGCACCGCTGAACCTGAAGTTGGGTCGGCAGTTACCGAGGTTATCCCGTAAGTTTCAGGCTGGATATAACCCCCGCGATTCCCGAGCTTCGTAATTGCTTCAGTTGAAATCCTCGCAAGGCACGCATCAACGAAATCTGACACTGGCAAAAACTGCGTTGGCAATTCATCTGCGCGCTTCACCTCTCCGGCAATCTCTTTCTCAGGAAGCGTGCGTACATAGTAAACAAGCGCAACTGCTATCAGAAGCACCAGTCCCATTATTATGTAAAGTGTCACCTGCCCCTTATTTCTCATTTCCAAGCTCCTTTTGTATCAGCTGCAAATCATAGAGCTTCTGCTCCATCAATTCGCGCGCAAGCATTGATTTTTTCTTTCCAAGTTTTTTGCCTACCTTCTCCAGCAGGTCATTTATCTCCTTAGAAACGGTTATCCTAATCTGGATGGATTCTGGCATTTTATAGTGTTTATACTTGATATATACTAAGTTTATCCATAATCAAGTACTCCAATATATAAATCTTATTGTTTTTTCCTATTTTTGGATAATGATATCCTTATTTGATATATACTTTATTTATACTAAACATAGTACTCCTTTATTTAAACCTTTCTATACTAAACAATTTTATTTTGTAACAATTAGGATTTATACTTTATTTATACTTAATTTATACTTAATAAAGTACAAGTAAACCGAAACATTTAAATATCTTTGCCATTCTCCAAACTAAGGGGGATAAATATGATGAATTTCAGCAAGCTTAACGGAATAATTCCTGCAATAGCGCAGGACTTCAAGACCAACGAAGTTTTAATGCTTGCCTTCATGAACAGGGAGGCGTTCGAAACAACATTAAGGGAAGGGAAGGCATGCTATTTCTCAAGGTCCAGAAATAAACTGTGGAGAAAGGGCGAGGAATCAGGAAACATCCAGAAGGTAAGGGAAATATATGTTGACTGCGATAATGATTCAATCCTGCTGAAAGTGGAGCAGGTCAATGCAGCCTGCCACAAAGGCTATAAATCGTGCTTCTACAGGAAACTGAAAAACGGAAAATTAAAAACAATGGGAAAAAGAGTTTTCAATCCGAAAAAGGTGTACAAAAGGGCATGAAACTCAAGCTCGGCATACCAAAGGGCAGCCTTCAGGAATCCACCGTAAGGATTTTCAGGAAGGCAGGATATTCAATACAGGTTGACGAGCGCTCCTATTACCCAAAAATCAACGATGAGGAAATAGAATGCATAATGGTTAGGGCGCAGGAAATGTCGCGCTATGTTGAAAACGGCCACATGGACTGCGGGTTGACAGGCCATGACTGGATTTTGGAAAACAGCTCAAATGTGGTAGCTATTGCCGATTTAATATATTCAAAGCAGGGCCTTGGAAGGGTAAAATGGGTTCTCGCTGTTCCTTTTGAAAGCAAAATCAGGAGCGTAAGGGATTTGGAGGGCAAGAAGATAGCAACGGAAGCAGTAAACCTCACAAAGCAGTACCTGAAAAAGCACAATGTGAATGCCGAAGTTGAATTCTCCTGGGGCGCAACCGAGGTAAAGCCTCCTGAGCTTGCGGACGCAATTGTTGAAATAACCGAAACGGGCTCGTCATTGCGCGCAAACAACCTACGCATTGTTGACATAATCCTGGAATCAAACACCAAGTTCATCGCAAACCCTGAGGCATGGAAAAATCCGTGGAAGAGGAAAAAGATAGAGAACATAAGGATGCTTCTCCTTGGAGCGCTTCTCGCGGAAGAAAAGGTTGGGCTGATGATGAATGTCAGCAAAAAGGAGCTTCCGAAAGTCCTGAAGATTCTGCCGGCATTGAACAAGCCCACCATATCTGACTTAAGCGACATAAACTGGGTTGCCCTCAACACCATCATTGACGAAAAATTCGTCCGCGAGTTAATACCAAAGCTGAAGGAGGCAGGCGCGGAAGGCATTGTCGAGTACGCCCTGAACAAGATAATACTATGAGAATTATCGCCATTAACGATAGGGAAGCCCTGGACAGGATTAAGCAGCGCTCTTCGGGCGAGCTTGAAAAGGCAATTGAAGGCGCAAAAATAATCATCAGTGGGGTAAAGAAGCGCGGCAATGGCGCTGTTTTTGAGTTCTCAGCAAAATTTGACAATTTTGAATTAAGCGAAAAGAACATGGAATTCTCAGATTCTGAAATCAGAAAGGCATGCAAGAATGTTGACAAAAAACTGCTAAATGCAATGAAGGTTTCAATCGGCAGGATAAAAAAATTCTCAGGGATGCAGATGCCAAAAGAAATGAAATTAAGGGAAAATGGCATTGAGATAAGGCAGATTGTAAGGCCCATAGAAAGGGTTGGGTGCTATATTCCTGCCGGAAATTATCCGCTGCCAAGCTCTGTTCTGATGACGGTTGTTCCCGCAAAATGCGCTGGCGTGAAGGAAATAATTGTATGCACCCCCCCAAAGGCCGGTGATGCGGTAATTGCCGCGGCGAAATTGGCCGGTGCCAATAGGATTTTCAGGGTCGGCGGCGCGCAGGCGATAGCCGCAATGGCATACGGCACGGAATCCATTCCCAAGGTGGACAAGATTGTGGGTCCCGGAAACATATATGTAACTGCCGCAAAGAAATTATTGTACGGGGATGTTGGCATTGACTTCCTCGCAGGCCCTTCAGAGGTGGTGATTTACGCCGAAAGGGGAAATGAAACTTACATAGCGGCAGACATGCTTGCACAGGCGGAGCACGACAAATACGCGTCTGCCATTTTTGTTACAACAAGCGTGAAATTGGCGAATAAGGTTTCACGTGAAGTGGAAATCCAGTTGAAGAAACTAGCCAAAAACAGCATTGCAGCGCAATCAATTGAAAATTATGGCGCAATAATCCTTGCAAAAAACAGGAGTGATGCAGTTGCATTCATCAACGATTTTGCGCCCGAGCACCTGGAGCTTTTTGAGGAAAGTATCCTCGGAAAAATAAGCAACGCAGGAGCAATATTCCTCGGAGAGTTTACATGCGAGGCCGCTGGAGATTATGCGATGGGCCCCTCCCATGTCCTTCCGACAATGCAGGCGTCAAAATTCAGGTCTGGAATCAGCGTGCTTGACTTCGTGAAAATGCCATCAGTTCAGAAGCTGTCGGCATCGGGGCTTAGGAAATTAAGGCCAGTCATAACTGCACTGGCAGATGCAGAGAGCCTTTCAGCCCATAAGCGCTCAGTCGAGGTTAGAAAATGCTGAAGCCAAAAAAATCAGTAATTGGGATGCAGCCCTACAGGCCCCCGATAGAGGGAAGGGATGCTTATCTTAGGCTTGACTTCAATGAAAACCTCTATGGCGCAACGCAGAAATTAAACAGCATTAAGCTCAGCCCAAAATACATATCAGTTTATCCGGAATACTCCTCTCTTCTCAAAAAACTCTCATCCTACTTCAAAACAGGCATTGAAAACATTCTTCCCTCAAACGGCGCAGACGAAGGCATAAAGACTGTGTTTGACACATTCGTTGACAGGGACGATGAAGTCATAATGGTGGAACCTACGTTCCCGATGTTCAGGGTTTATGCCCAGATTGCAGGCGCAAAAATAAAAAGTATTCCCTACGGAAGCGATTTTTCTTTTCCCCTAAAAAAAGCACTGAAGGAAATCAAAAAAAGCACAAAGCTTGTGGTAATAGCCAATCCCAACAACCCCACCGGAACATTGCTGGAAAAGTCCGGCGTGATTAAAATCCTGAAAAAGGCAAAAAACTCCGCCGTGCTTATAGACGAGGCCTATGCAGACTTTTCTGGTGTCTCGTGCATCAATTTAATCAAAAAATATCGCACCCTCATTGTTGTGAAGTCATTCTCAAAGGTATTCGGGATTGCAGGAGTAAGATTGGGCACATTGCTCTCCGATAAGCACAACATCTCCTGCATGAAAAACGTGCGCTCGCCGTATTCGGTAAATTCCCTTGCTGTCCTGATAGGAAGCATAGCATTGAGTGATGTTGGCCATGCAAGAAAATATGTGCTGGAAGTCAGGAAAAACAAAATCATGCTCGTGGAATTCCTGAGAAAAAGAGGAATTTATGTCTATGGGGGCCATGCCAACTTCATATTGGCAAAATTTAATAACCCTGGAAAGCTATACTCCTGCCTGAAGAAGAAAGGCATCCTGATAAGGAGAATCCCCATTAAAGGCTACGTCAGGATAACTATTGGAAGAAAAGACCAGATGAAGCGCCTTATGAAATGCATTGGTGATTGCCTTGAATGACGCGCTTATAGCAATACTATCTATTATAGGCCTTGGCGCGCTCTATTGGGTGCTTAAGGGCCAGTGGAAGTGGAACAAAATGGTAAGATGAAAGCAATAGTCTTTGACATGGACGGTGTATTGGTTGATGTATCTGCTTCTTACAGGGCTGCAATCCAGAAAACGGCAGAGTTTTTCCTCGGCAGGCCGGTAGACCCAAGCATCATCCAGCGCCTGAAAAACAAATCAGGAAATAATGATGATTATGACCTTACGCTTAAAATAATACAGCTTGGCGGCAAAAATCCGGAGCCTGTGGAAGTCGAGAGGAAATTTGAGCTCTTCTACTGGGGAAACAAGAATGATGGTTTTGTAAGGAACGAGCGCTGGCTCTTTGATTATGGCGCATTAAAGAAGATTTATGCAAGGTACAAGCTTGGCATAGTGACCGGCCGCCCGAAAAAGGACGCTGATTTTGCGCTCAAGCAGTTCACCGCAAGAAATTTCTTTGACATAGTCGTGTGCGCCGAGGATGTTGGAGACAGGAAAAAGCCAAATCCATGCGGATTAAGGCTTGCACTGAGGCACTTCAGCACCAAGGATGCGGTTTATGTTGGCGACAATGTTGATGACATGGCTATGGCAGTGACTGCAGGAATTCCCGCAATAGGTGTTGCAAAAGACGATGGGCTGAAGTCGCTTCTCATGGAGCACGGCGCCATCGAAGTAATAGAAAGCGTAAATGAGCTTCCGGCCATTCTCGAGAAAAAATGAGGTCCGCAACAATAAGGAGGAAAACGAAGGAGACCGACATAGGGATTTCCCTGCGCATTGAAGGCAGGGGGAATTCAAGAATAAGCACAAAAATCCGTTTTCTCGACCACATGCTTGAGCTTTTCGCAAAGCACGGGCTCTTTGACATAAAACTAAATGCCAGCGGAGATTTGGACGTGGACCAGCACCATCTGGTTGAGGACACGGGAATAGTGCTTGGGCAGGCGTTTGAAAAGGCTCTTGGCAATAAGAAGGGAATCCAGCGTGCAGGCTATTTTGTATATCCGATGGACGAAAGCCTTGCAGTTGTATCCATAGACATAGGCGGGCGTCCGTATGCAAGGTTTGATGTGGACATAGATGCAAAGAAGATAGGCGATTTGGACACAGCACTTCTCGAGGATTTCTTTATAGCATTTTCCCAGGGCTTAAAATGCAATATCCACATAATCATGCCGTACGGAAGGAATCCCCACCACAAGGCTGAGGCTGTCTTTAAGGCGTTTGCAAAGTCCATGATGATGGCTTGTTCTGTTGGCCGCGTAAAAAGACTGCCGAGCACGAAGGGAAGAATATGATTGTGGTGGTTGATTATGGCGCAGGCAACATAAGGAATGTCGCAAATGCCCTTGAATCCTTGTCAGTTGAATATGTGGTCAGCAAAAACCCAAAGGATATAGCGAATGCAGACAAAATCATACTTCCCGGTGTTGGTCATTTTGGCGCGGCAATGAAAGTCCTGCGGGAAAGAAAATTGGCAATCCCTATAAAAAATGCAATTTCCGGCGGAAAGCCCTATCTGGGAATATGCCTTGGGCTTCAGCTTCTGTTCGAAAAAAGCGAGGAAGCTCCCGGAGTAAAAGGTCTTGGCGTGCTGAAGGGGAATGTGCTCCGCTTCCGTGGAAAGATGAAAATACCCCATATTGGCTGGAATTCCATATCCAAAAAAAAGGATTCCAGAATACTCGCCAACACGCCATCTGGGAAATATTTTTACTTTGTGCATTCCTATTATGCAAATCCACTGGACAGGAAGGCAGTCTTAACCACCACTAACTATGGCAGTGAATTCGTTTCCGGGATTGAGTCAAAAAACATAGTCGCATTCCAGTTCCATCCGGAAAAGTCAGGAAAATTGGGCATGGAAATACTGAAGAGGTTCTGCCGATGAAGGCAATCCTGTTTGACATGGACGGGGTTCTGCTGGACTCGCATGATGCATGGTTTGACGTTCTTAATTCATCCCTGAAAAAATTCGGCAGGAAGGAAATTACAGTCGAAAGGTTCGACAGGGACGCATGGGCCCAGTCTTTTGATACGGTTGCAGCAAGATTCCTCCCAAATGAGGAAGTTGCGGAAATTTCTAAGTTCTACTTTTCCAGGTTCTCGGATTTTGTAAAAAAAATAAAAGTGAATCCGGAGGCAAAGTCTGTACTGCAGGAGCTGAAAAAGAAGAGAATTAAAACGGCAATTGTCTCAAACAGCCACCGCAAAATAGTGGAGCTTCTCCTTAAATCAGCGGGGCTGCACCAGTTTTTCGACGCCATTGTTGGGGGGGACGAGGTGAAGAGGGGAAAGCCCGCTCCCGACGTGGCTTTTGAGGCGTGCAGGAGGCTTAAAGTTTCTGCCAAGGACTCAATCATGGTGGGAGACACTGTATACGACATAGAATCTGCTAGAAGCGCAGGGTGCCTTGCAATCGGCTTCAGGATAGACGCGGACAAGAGGATAGAAAACCTGTCGGAGTTGCTGGAGCTATGCTAGCGAAAAGAATCATTGTGTGCATGGATGTTGATGCAGGGCGCGTTGTGAAAGGCATAAAGTTTGTTGGCATAAGGGACGCGGGAAATCCTGTTGGGCTTGCAGGGGAATATGATGCGCAATCTGCAGACGAACTGGTATTCCTCGATATAACTGCGTCGCATGAAAAAAGAAAGATAATGATTGATGTTGTCAGGAATGTTGCTGCCAGGGTGTTCATACCATTTACCGTTGGAGGGGGAGTTAGAACCCTAAATGATATCGCCTCCCTTCTAAGGGCTGGGGCAGACAAGGTTTCAATAAACACCGCGGCAGTGGAAAATCCCCCCCTAATCACCGCCGCTTCAAAAAAATTCGGAAGCCAGTGCATTGTTGTTGCGATTGACGCAAAGAAAAGGGGAAAAAGATGGCTTGTTTACACCCACGGCGGAAGAAAAGAAACAAAGCTGGATGCGGTAAAATGGGCAGGGGAAGCTGAAAAAATGGGTGCAGGGGAGATATTGCTTACTTCAATGGACAGGGACGGCACAAAAAAAGGGTGCGATATTGAACTGACAAGGAAGGTTAGCGAATCAGTAAGCATACCCGTAATAGCATCGGGCGGAATAGGAAACCCGCGCCATTTTGCCGAAGTCTTCAGCAGGGGAAAGGCAGACGCTGCCCTGGCAGCCTCAATATTCCATTACAATGAATACACCGTTGCGCAGGTTAAGTCTTTCCTCAGGAAAAATGGGATTTGCGTGAGAGAATGATAATACCCTCAATAGACCTGATGAAAGGGAAAGTAGTCCAGCTTGTGCAGGGCGAGAAAAAAAAGATAGAATTGGACAGCTATGATAATCTCCTGGAAAATTTCAGGGGATTTGAAGTGCAGGTCATAGACCTGGATGCAGCAAAGGGGGAAGGCAGCAACAAGGCCATGGTAAAGAAGATATGCAAAAAAATTCCGTGCAGGGTTGGAGGCGGGATTCGTGACATAAAAACGGCAAGGGAACTTATTGATGCCGGGGCAAAAAAAATAATCATAGGCAGCATGGCATTCAGGCATGGCAGCATAAACAGAAATTTTCTCGGCAGGCTTAAATCAGAGATAGGGAAAAACAGGATTATTATTGCGGTAGACTCAAAAAAGGGTGAAATAGTCATAAAGGGGTGGCGCAGCAGCACAGGCATTAATGCGCTTGAAGCAATCAGGGAGCTTGAGCCTTACTGCTCGGAATTTCTCTACACCTATGTTGACAGGGAAGGCATGATGCAGGGCACGGACATGGCAGCATTGCAGAAGCTTGGGAATTCAACAAACAACAAAATCACGGCCGCAGGTGGCATATATTCCATGCACGAAATCGAAAAGCTTGAAGAGCTTGGGATTAATTCAGTTTTGGGCATGGCGCTCTACACAGGCAAGCTTAAGCTGAAGGATTTGGAAAGGTTTAAAAGAAAATGAAATAAATTTAACCTATGGAGCTCCAAAACGCCAAAGGCACCCGTGATTTTCTTCCAAAGGAAAAGATTGTAAGGAATGATATTCAAAATGCGCTTGCAAATGTTTTCGAGCTGTACGGGTTTTCCCCGTTTGAAACTCCTGTTATAGAGCGCTACGAAATTCTTTCGTCAAAATACGCCGGAGGAGAAGAAATTCTGAAGGAATCTTTCCAGTTCAGGGACCAGGGAAACCGTGATTTGGGACTGAGGTATGACCTTACCGTGCCGCTTGCAAGATTCATCGGCATGAATTCCCAGATGAAAATGCCAGTCAAATTGTACCAGATGGGCAATGTGTTCAGGGACGGCCCGATAAGCGCCTCGCGCTACAGGCAGTTCATGCAGTGCGATGTCGACATTATCGGGGTAAAAACCATGCTTGCGGAGGCTGAGCTGCTTTCATTGGCCTCGGAGGCGTTTCAGCGCATCGGAATTGATGTCGAGATAAGGTTCAACAACCGCAAGCTTCTGAACGAGCTTCTCGACTGGTGCGGTGTAAAAAAAGAAAGCCACGACACAGTTATTCTTTCAGTGGATAAGCTTGAGAAGTTTGGTGCAACAGAGGTTGAGAAGGAACTGCATGGGAAGGGCATTAGCCACGATGCAATTGCCAGGATAATGGACGTTCTTTCCATGAAGGGCATTGATAAGATTGGAAAGCTGCTGAAAAAAAGCGAGGGCATTAAGGAAATAGAGGAGCTGGAAAAATTCCTTTCAATCCTTGGTGTAAATGCAAGATTCGACCAGAGCCTTGCACGCGGATTGTCATATTACACCGGAACAGTGTTTGAGGTTGCTGCAAGGGAAAGCTCCGTGAAGTCCACGATATGCGCAGGCGGAAGGTATGACAGGATGATTTCCTCGCTTCTTGGCCGTGGGGATTATCCTGCAGTGGGCATAAGCTTCGGGCTTGACAGGATTCACGATGCAGTGTGTGAAAAAAGAAAAATAGGGAAAAAGGTTGTTTCAGGGGTTTACATAATACCCATAAACACTGCCGAGGTGTGCCTGAAAATCCTGAACTTGCTCCGCAGCTCCGGTATACATTCAGATATGGACTTTTCCGGCAGAGGTCCAAGCAAGAACCTCGATTATGCAAATTCGCTAAGCATACCCTACGTAATATTAATCGGCAAAAAGGAGCTGGAAAAAGAAAAGATGACTCTCAGGGACATGAAAACGGGCAAAGAGGAGATGCTGAAGATAGATGAAGTGATAAAGCGCCTGAAGCAGTCACTTCCAGAAGAATGAATCCATCTTCTGGTTTTTTCTTTCCACCGGGAATATCGTGTGTATCAGTTCATTCGGCCTGAACCACAGCTTAATCTCGCGCTCAGCCTCTTTCGCATTCTCGGATGCGTGTATCACATTCTCGAAAACTCCTGTTTCGGAATGAACCCTGCCGTATTTTCCCCTGATTGAGGTTGGCTCAGCCTTTTCAGGATGGGTTGCCCCGCATATCTTCCTTATTTTCTCGGTTGCCTTTTCGCCTTCATACACCAATGCCAATACAGACTTGGTGTGATGGAAATCGCCCATTATGTATTTTATCAGGTCGTTGAAGAATTCCTTGTCCTTCAGGTGCTGGTAGTGCTCTTCGGACAACTCTCTCGTAACCTGCACAACCTTTGCGCCAGCCATCACAAGGTCTGTCCTTGAAAGCTCGCGTATTATGTCCCCTGTAAGCCCTTTTGCCATCCCGTCGGGCTTTATAATGACGAGGCACTGCTCCACTGCCATTTTACTTTATGTACCTCTGGGACCATTTTGTTGTAATGGGCTTCCTGTTGAGCTTCAGCTGGTTCTTTTCGCATTTTGAAGAGCAGAAGTTCAGGATTTTGCCTTCCTTCAGCACATAAATCTTGCCTGTTCCCTGCTCGATTACCCTTCCGCAGAAAGTGCACTTTGCCATTATCCCAGCTTGCCTCTTCCGGCCTTGTTCAGCTGCCTTGCCTCGATTTCAGTCTCCCTGAGCATTAGAATATCCCCAACCTGAATTGGGCCTTTGACGTTTCTCCTCATAACCTTGTTCTTGTCCCTTCCGTCTATAACTTTGCAGCGCACCTGAATTGCCTCTCCCCTTGAGCCGGTCCTGCCTATTATCTCCTCTACACTAGCTGGAACAGCATACGAGAATGTCGCCTGGCCCTTTGGCGCTTCCTCTGTTCTCTGCTGTCTTTGGGGCCTTCTATCTTCTTTCTTCTCTTCCTTCATTTTCCACCGAGCTGCTTGATAAGGTCTTTTGCATCGCCCTCTTGAACAATTGCAATTGCGCTGGTTCCAACGTCAAGTCCTGCAGCCGCGCCAAGCTCCTCTTTTGAGGGTACTTCAACGCACGGAACTCCTTTCTCTTTTGCAATAATCGGAAGATGCATGACAACTTCCTTTGGGGTGACATCCTTTGCAATAACAACTAGCTTTGCGATGCCCCTCTCCAGCGCCTTGGTAACCTCATTTGTGCCCTTCTTCAGTTTACCGGTAGCCTTTGCTATCTCGATTGCTTCATACGCTTTTGATTCTTCAGCCATTTTGCTCACCTTCTGAGGTTAGAAATAACCCCTCCTTCTGGCATTGCGCCATCATCATTCACAGGTTAGCGGGAGAAAAACGGGCCGCTTTTTAAAGATTTCGACTATTGCTCATGCAGCGCCTTCTCAAAATCGCTTTTCGTGAAATCAGGCCATAGCTTTTCAGAAAAGTGAATTCTTGCCTCGGCAGAGTCCCAGAGCAAAAACCCCCTGGTGGAGCGCTTCTTCCCGTTTTTTATGATTAAGTCAGGGGGCGGAAAGTAAGACGAATAAAGGCTTTCCTTAATGGTGGACTTTGAAATTGACTCAGGCTGCAGCTTTCCAGCGGCAACCTGCCTTGCAATAAGCCTGCACGCATCTGTCATCTCTTCCTGCCCGTCATAGTTTATGCAAAAATTCAGGTAAAACTGGTTGTAGTCGCGTGTAGATTCCACAACCTCTTTTATCGGGTCAACAACCCTGCTTGGCAGATTGTACCATTTTCCGATTATTGACACCTTTACCTTGTTGGAGTGTATCTCTTCCAAATCCTTGAGCATGGGGAAAAATTCCACAATTGAATCAACAAGCACCTTGAAATGGCTGCCCTCCTTGTCCATGTCCTCCCTCATCAGGTAAATTGTGACATAAGGTATCTTCAGCCTTATCTGCTCCCGTAGAACCATAAGCATGTTGGCGAAGCTTTTTTTGTTGGCCTCATCAAGTCCCTTGCCGTTCTCCTTTGCCCAAAGCTCAATTCCGGAAGTTGAGATTCCAATGTGCCCCGGAATATTCACTTCTCCGTTTTCCATCCCCAGGATATCCTTTACTTTTTCGAGCATGTCAGCATGCAATCAATTAAAGAACCTTTATATACTTTGCCCACGTGGGGAAGGTCATGGCGGTTGGAGAAATAATCCTTATTGCAATAGCTTTTGTTGTGCTTTTGGTGGCTTCTATATCGGATATCAGGACAAGGGAAGTTCCGGACTCCCTGAATTTTGCGCTAATCGGCACCGGGTTAGGTATAAACTTACTGCTTTCCTTGATTTACCATGACTTTAGCTTCATAGGCTACAGCATTGTCGGGCTGCTGGTGTTTGTGCTTGTATCCTATGGGATGTACTACTCAGGCCAGTGGGGCGGCGGAGATTCAAAGCTTCTCATGGGCCTTGGGGCATTGTTTGGCATAAGGGCTTCAATGGATACTTTCATGCTGTCTTTTCTGGTAAGCCTGCTGCTTGTTGGCGCAATATACGGCGTTGTATGGAGCATTGCGGTTGGCATTAAAAACTTCAGGGCAGTCAAGCGCGAAGCGAAAAAGATTGTTGCAGGAAAAAATTTTATCTATATCTCGGCTTCAGCCTCCCTGCTCGCCATTTTTCTTTTTATTTTGGCATTTCTCTCAACTCAGGATATGCGTTTGGCCCTTCTGATACTTCCGTCTGCCCTTGTTTTGGTTTTTCCCCTCTGGGTCTTTATACGCTCGATGGAAAACGGGTGCATGAAAAAATGGGTAAAGCCCGAGCAGCTTACCGAAGGAGATTGGATTGCCAAAGAGGTCATAATCAACGGAAAAAGGATATGCGGGCCAAAGGATTTGGGGATTGAGAAAAGGCAGATTAAAGCCCTGCTAAGGCTCAAAATGAACGGCAAGATTAGGCGCATAATGGTAAAGGAGGGCATACCCTTTGTGCCAAGCTTTTTTTTGGCATTCATTTGCGCCCTGGTATTTAGGAATTATATACTCCTGCTATTAAAAACATTTATATAGTAGCTTTTCCCGAAAAGGGACATGGTGGAAGATGACATTCTTGAAGAGGAAAAGCCGGCGCAGGACTCATCTGATAAGGAGTGGGGTTCAAAGAAAAAGCTGATTGACGAATTTTTTTTGCAGGCATCCAAAGAGCCCATAGAGCCCCCGGAGCCAATTCCGGAAACCCCAACCCGTTCCTTTGTCTTTGAAACCCTCGAGGAAGACGAAAAAACGCAGGAAGATGAAGAAACCCAGGAGTCCGAAGAAGAGGAAAAGCAGGAAACACAGCAGAGTGCTGATGAAGAAGCGGAGTCTGATGATGCAGAGCCCAAAAAAATCGCCGAGGAAGTTCCTGCAAAGAACCCGGTTGGCATTGAAAAAAAGTCTTACTGGAAAAAGCCCCAGTTTTGGCTGCTTGTTATTGCAATAGTGCTGATACTTTCCATCGTGGCCATATTTTTCTACAACAGAACCATTCCGCCAAAAATTGCTTTTGTGGATTCAGAGACAAACGACCTTATGTACGGCAAGGTTCTCTACAACGGTGCCGAAATAGGGGAGTTCTCCGGTGATTATTTTTCCGGCCTGCCGCTTGACTTCTGCAGCAACGCCAGCCAGCTTGCGCTCAAGCAGGGTGATGAAGTTTACATTGCTGATGCATATCCCGGCGATTGCTCCTCAAAAAAAATAACCTATGTTATCAAGAGGAAGGAAGTGGGAATAACTGAGGTGGTTCTTGACTTCTACGCCGAAGACACGGGCCAGAAGCTTGCCGGCAACCTGTTCATAGACGGCCAGTCGCATGGCACTATCTCCGGCTCAAGGAAAATTTCTGTCGATGATTGCAGGGCCGCCAAAACTATCCGCCTTGTTTCCGGTGAAAAGGACATTTCCTGGGCGAACGACGAAAGCAAGTGCTCAGGTGCAGGCAAAATAGATTTCACCGTGCCTTCATTGGGCTGAAAGGGAAAGTTATTTAAAAGCAAAAGCCGGGAAATTCTAAAGAACCTTAAAAAAGATGGTGTGGATGAAAAAGGCGAGGTTTGCAATACTTGTTCTTGCGTTAGTTATCTTGACTTCTGGGGTTTATGCAGATTTTGTCCAGATACAGAATGCTGCTTCGTGCAGTGGCGGTGGATGGTGCACAGGCACTGCCGGGAGCACTCTCAGCATAAATGGATGCCAGCGCATACAGGCAAGATATACTCCAAGTGAGAATGAGCTTACCGAAGGTTTTGTACAGTTTGATACTTCATCCCTGCCCGATGCATTCACCCTGAACTCCCTTACGCTGAGGATTTACTGCCAGAAGTTTGTAGGTCCAAATCCAAACGAGTGGCCTACAACAACTGCAACCTCCCTTAACATAGACTCGATTAATCCGTACATCCCTGCAACTGGCGCATGTCAATGGACGGTCCTTAAGCCAAAAGTTGGAACCCTGGTGTGCAGTTCCGAAGGTTACAAAGACATTGTGCTGGATAAAAATAATGCAGTAATCAACCCAAATTGGGTATCCTCATTTAGGATTTGGAGATATCCCGAGCTTACAAGTTATTATTTTATGAGTGCAACAACAACAGGCGGTGATTCCGGCGGCTATCCGGTATATCTCCTTGTAGACTATACACCAATTACGGATGATTCCCAGTGCGTAAGCAACACCATACCGGCTTCAATTTCAACAGGCTCCACGAAGTCAGTTTCAGTCACGATGAAAAACACAGGGAGTACAACATGGACGGATGCAGCAAACTACAGGCTTGGCTCCCAGGACCCTCAGGACAATTTTCGGTGGGGTATCGCAAGGGACAGGGTTTCTGCGAATGTTGCACCAGGCCAGCAGCATACATTCGAGTTTGGCATTACTGCGCCTTTAACACCCGGAACATATTCAAGCAGGTGGAAAATGCTTCAGGAAAATGTTAGGTGGTTCGGGCAGACTTGCGGGCCAACAGCAGTGAATGTTGTTCAAAATACTCCGCCCACTATAACCATCACGGACGTAAACGCTCCTGCGGGTTCAGGGCAGACGTATCCCGGTTTTGTCAACTTGCGCAATTCAGCTAATGATAACGAGGATTTGCCCTCCGAGCTTTCATTCACCCTTGTCAGCCAAACAAACCCCGCGCTTGTGAATTGCCAGGTTTCAGCTGACCAGAATTATCTTAGCTGCTCTGTGCCTGCCCGTGCTCCAGGAGAGTCATGCCAGGAGGGAACTTCTGATGTTACAGTTCAGGTAAGGGATACCGGAGGTCTGACTGCCCAGGATACATTTACAATAACTGTTGATGCATCTTTTCCGGGGGGGATTAGCTTTGACTCTGATATGGACGGCATAAGCAACTACTGCGACCAGTGCCCTAATACTATTCCTCAATGTCCTGAAATAAATTCCTCAAACGGCTGCCCCAACTGCGACAACCCAGACTGCAAGCCAGACACTGCGTGCATCTGCACCTCATGCGATGACTGCGGCAATGGAGTCTGGAATTTCTGCGATTACCAGGAATGCACGGTTGATTGTGCTGGACAGAATTGCCTCTTTGTTTACAGTCTAATATGGCCAAACAGATGCACAGACTGCACTGGAGCCGAATGCGGCAACTATACAAATGAGTTATCTTGCACAGGCGATAACTGCAATTTAGGGTGCTGGTGGAATTCAACCACTCCAAAATGCGAGGAAAGCGTATGCGGAGACCAATACTTAGACCCAAATGAAGATTGCGATTATTATAACCTATTCCCCGTTGCAGGCGACTGGAATAATGATGGCATAGACACAATTGGACTCTACAAGCCAATTCCGAACGACCCTCAAAACTCCATGAACTTCCTCCTGAGAAACTCAAACACACCCGGAAGCCCGGAATTAACGATTAACTATGGAGTTCAAACCTATGTTCCTGTTGTCGGAGACTGGAACGGCGATGGAACTAATACAATTGGGATTTACGCCCCGTTGACAAACACTTTCATGCTAAGAAACACAAACAATGCTGGCTATCCGGACATACAGGTTGCTTATGGTGTAGCGGGGGACATTCCAGTTGTAGGCGACTGGGACGGAGATGGTGATGACACAATCGGGGTTTACAGGCCGTCAACAAGCGAATTTTATCTAAAGAATGTAAATGCAGACACAGAAGAACTAATTGTTGGATTTATTTATGGCACATCCGGAGATCTGCCGGTGATTGGAGATTGGAATAAAGATGGTGTTGATACGGTAGGAGTTCGTCACGGAATAAGCTTCAGGCTCAGAAATTCCAATACTGCCGGAAATCCGGATATAAATGTAGATTTTGGCAATGCAGATGATGTACCCCTTGCAGGTGACTGGAATGGAGATGGCATAGACACAATCGGGGTTTACAGGCCTTCAGACAGCACATTCCGCCTTAGAAACTCAAACACCCCTGGATTTGCAGATATCGCGCCCTTTTCCTTTTCAGGCCGAGATTACATTTTCGGCGACACAGACACCTGCCAGGAACTGGATTTCGATGTTGGGACTTTGAAATGCAACACCCAGACATGCGCATTTGATACAAGCGGTTGTCATGATATTTTCTGCGGTGACGGGTATGTGGACTCTCCAGAGCAATGCGATTTCGATGCTTTAGGGGCAGGCGTTTTTGGTGCTGTTGGCAGTTGCGCTGAAGCAGGATTTTATGATGGAACCCTCTCGTGTTATCACAATACATGCATATTGAACACAACAGGCTGCAATTCTTTCTGCGGCAACGGAATACTTGAGACAGGCGAGGAATGTGACGGCTCAAATCTCAGGGGCTTAACCTGCAATGATTTTGACACGTTCACAGGCGGGACATTAAAATGCGACGCATGCGGCTTCAATACAACATACTGCGCCAGGGCAGCAACCTGCGGTGATGGCATTATTGACCCGGCTGAGCAATGCGATTTCAACATATTAACCGGTCAGCCAATCTATGGCGCAGGCTCTGACCAATGCACCGACTTTGATACTTATCTTGGAGGAACTTTATCGTGCATTCCGGCTGATTATGAAAATGAATGCCTGATAAACGTAAGCTTATGCACAGGCATAACTCCGGGAGCATGCGGCAATGGAGCCATCAACCTTGGAGAACAATGCGATGGCACTCAGCTTGGCGGCCTTGCATGCACTGACTTTGATAGTTTTAGTGGCGGCGCATTATCATGCGGTACAGACTGCATTGTGGACACCTCGGGCTGCACTCGGGCTGCAACCTGCGGTGATGGAATAATTGACGCTAATGAAGAATGCGAAACTGTGAACAACATCCTGCTATTTGGGGATGGCAGCAATTCATGCACGGATTTGGGCTTTGACTATGGGGCTCTTGGATGCAATGATTGCGGCTTAAACATCTCAACCTGCAGATACTGCACAGGCTTGGCAGACGGATGCTGCTCCTCAAATTCATCCGGCATCTGCGACCCCGACTGCACCGAAGTAGCAGACCCCGATTGCACCAACTGCCTTCCAACACCGGGAAACTGCTGCAATGACCTCGGCAATAATGGCTGCGATACAGACTGCCCTGCAGGAAAAGACCCTGATTGTTCAACTACTTGCCTTCCGACAGCAGATGACTGCTGCGATGATACTGATGATACTCCCAACCAATGCGACCCCAACTGCGATTCAGGTGTTGACCCCGATTGCCCGCCAAATTGCACGCCAATGCCGAATGACTGCTGCAATGAAACTTTGGATTACATCTGCGATACCGATTGTGTTCCTTTAATAGACCCTGATTGTATTGGATGCGAAAACACCCCTGATAACTGCTGCCTGCCGGAAAACGACACTGTATGCGATGTCAACTGCCAGCAGGATTATGACCCTGACTGCGGGAATTGCACACCTATTGCAGGAGACTGCTGCAATGCTTCAGATGATTTAATCTGCGATGAAGACTGTCCGCGAGGAGCAAATCCCGTAGACCCCAACTGCGCCCCTGAGCTTTGCGATGCCGGTAAAACATTGTGCACTACGGGAGATTGCTGCTACAATTGCTACACATGCGATACCGGATTTGCGCCCTGTGATTATGATTCAGCCTGCGAAGTGGGTGAAAGCTGCACATGCTCCGATTGCGACAGCGAGCAGGACTCCTGTTTGGATGGCTTGTCATGCGACTACCTTGCAGGAATCTGCGTTGACGGCCCCCAATGTCCCGTTGGAACAACATTGTGCTCGGACGGAACCTGCCAGTCCGACTGCGGAAACAATAACCTGGGATGTATTAGCGCTGTAAACGGCGGAACTTCAGGCTGCGATGAAGGGGAGTCATGCGACTGTGATGACTGCAATGGACAGCAGGACAGCTGTGCATCAGGGTTAGTTTGCGATTACGGCGTAAAAACGTGCGTTGACGGGCCTCCATGCACTGCAGGAACAACTTTATGCTACAACTCAACCACCCAGTTATACAGCTGCAGTTCAGACTGCGGCTCTGAATACCCCGGCTGCATAAACGACATTCAAAATGGCATTTGCGAAACTGGAGAGGGGTGCGATTGCAGTGATTGCAGTCTGCAGAATGACACATGCATATACGGTGCTTCCTGCAATCCTGAGCTTGAACTGTGCACCAAGCCATGCATAGCCGGAACAACGTTATGCGAGGACGGGAAGTGCTGTTCTGACTGCGGCAATTGCGGCGGGAATTTGGGATGCAACGATGATGATAATAGTGTCGATACCATTGGGCTGTATAATCTCCTTGAGGGCAAATTTTATCTGAGAGACTCAAACACTGCTGGTTCTTCAGACCAGACGTTCAGTTTTGGCGATGTTAACCCTAATGATTTGACGCCTATAAGCGGAGACTGGGACGGCGATGGAATAAGCACAGTGGGATTATACAACGAATCTTCCAGAACATTCTCCTTTAGCGATGATTCGGGACAGGCATATTTGTCATTTACCTACAATCCGGACCCGGCTGCCGACAGGGCATACTTGTGGCCGATTGCAGGAGACTGGGACGGAGACGGATACTACACTATTGGAATAATGAATATTTTGGACGGAGTTTTCTACCTCAGGAATTCCAATTCAGAAGGTGGCGCTGACTTGGAAATTTCAATACCGCTCAGCTCAGCGGGTTTGCCTGTCATAGGGGATTGGAACGGTGATGGAAAGGATAAGCCGGGGGTTTATGTTTACGGCGAAAGAAAGTTCATACTAAGAGTCTCTGAATCGTCCAGCTTGGAGATTGTTTTCGGCAGCGGCGTGCCTATGGACGAATTTCCCGTTGCAGGCGATTGGAACGGCGATGGCATTGACACAATAGGGTTATACAACGCGTCTGTTTCAGAATTCCGTTTAAAGAATTCCAATGACGAAGGTCCTGAAGACATGAGATTCAGGTTTGGCGGCAGCATCTACACTGTCCCGATAGTGGGTGATTTCAATGGCCCATGCGACCCCGGAGAATCCTGCGCCTGCATTGACTGTGACTTAGAGCAGGACAGCTGCGTTGAAAATTCCGCCTGCTATTACCCTCTGAAGACCTGCGTGGAAGACGGATGCCTCGCGCAGGGATTGAACCCCGATAACAATTCATGCCTGTGCAATATTATGGGTGTTCTTGAAGCCGGATTAAATGCGGGCGTGTGCGACATCCACAATGAAACATTCTGCTACTCAACATCCTATGCCGGAAACTCAGGCTATGCAAAGTGCTGCGGAAACAACGGCATCAACGATTCCTGGGTGCAGTTTGAAAGCGGTGATAACCTTGATGACATCCTTGTGGAAGACACCTGCATTGAAGGCGAATGGTACGTCCGTCAGAATGCCGGCGTGACAACCTATGATGTTACAACAACAGAATAATCAGGGCCTTCTTCTGGTCTGCCTGATTAAATAATTCTCTTCGCCTGCCTCTTCGGATATCCTTACGGCCTTTTTTTCCGCAACCTCGGGTTTTCCCTTCGCCCTGAAGCTTACAACATCCCTGATCTGCTCCTTTATCTTGAGCTCGACAGTTGACATTTCCTCCTCGCTGAGCTGCTTGGTATTCCACTGCAGGTTTATCCCATCTGCTTCAAGGCGGGGTATCACGTTGCAGATGAAATGGGGTGCCTGCTGTCCGGCGGCAACTCCGTTTGCAATGAAGATATTCGTGCCCTGCACCTCCATCGTTTCAAACAGGGCAGATGATATTTTGTTTGCAACCTCGAACACTTTTCCAATTTCCTCGTCTGAGACCTGCTCCATTATGGTGTAGTGCCTCTTCGGGAAAACGAAGCAGTGTCCCGGAAGCGCGCCCATGAAGTCCAGGACCGCAATTATGGAATCGTCCTCGTATATTTTCTTTGACGGCACCGTAGACTCCACAATCCCGCAAAGCACGCATTCGCTCATTTTTTTCTCCCGGAAAACAACGATGATATCTCATCCAGGTCAACTTTTCCCGGTTTTTCCTCTTTTATTTCCGCTTCCACTTCTTTTGGTTTTGGCACCTGCCTTTCCTCGGCAACAGTCCCGAATTTTTGGGCAAGCCTCTTCTGCACGCTGTCAAGCTCCTCCATGGAATGCTCCTTTTGCGGTATGCTGAACGCCACGGAGTCTTTTTCCTTTCTCGGGATTATGTGAATCATCATGTGCTGGGCTTTTTGTCCTGCGGCAACTCCGTTTGCAACAATTATGTTGGTCCCCTTTGCATCAAGAGCTCGCAGCACAGCATTGGAAAGCTTTTTTGCAACAGCCGCAAGATGGTTAATCTCGCTTTCGGGAACCTGGGGCAGAATGGTGTAATGCTCCCTGGGCATCAGCAGTATGTGCCCCGGATTTGCGGGGTTTATGTCAAGTATTGCAATCGAAACCTCGTCTTCATACACTTTCTTTGCGGAAACCCTCCCCTCGACAATCTGGCAGAATATGCACTGCTTTTTCTGGAACTCCTTCAGCTCCTCCGGAGACATGTTCTTTATCTTCTCCTTCAGCTCGGCAATCTGCTCAGGAGTCAATTTTTTTTCCATATGCCATCCAACAATAACTCATTATATAAATATTGTGAATTAAGAAGTTTTATATACCATCATCGGCTCTAATCCTGCATGGCTTCCGTCACGCTTTACGTTCACAAGTCTGTTGAGGAGAATGCAGCAGTGTATTTTGAGAAAGCCAAGCAGATGAAGCGGAAGATTCAGGGCGCAAAGGATGCCCTTGAAAAGACCAGAAAGCAGCTTGACAGGCTTCAGAAGGAATTTACAGATGAGAAAAAGGAGTCCGCAAGGAAAGCACCTGTGAAAAGGGAATGGTATGAAAAATTCCGCTGGTTTTTTACTTCGGATGATTTTCTTGTCATACTGGGCCGGGATGCCACAACAAACGAAATAATAATCAAGAAGCACACCAATGCAGACGACCTTGTCCTCCATACAGACATGGCAGGAAGCCCTTTTGCCGTAATAAAATCCGAAGGCAGGCAGATTTCAAAAGAAGCTATAGAAGAAACTGCCATTGCAACAGCATCTTACAGCCGTGCCTGGAGGCTTGGGTTGAGCACATTGGATGTTTTTTATGTAAGCCCCGAGCAGGTTACCAAAAAGGCAAGGCCCGGGGAATACCTGCAGAAAGGCTCCTTCATGGTTTACGGGAAGACATCCTATCTCCATCCAACGCTTGGGGTTGCAGTGGGGGTAGACAATAATGGAAAAGTAATCGGCGGGCCTGTAAACGCCGTTAAAAAGCGCGCAAAGGACTTTGCGGCAATTGTTCAGGGCACCGAGCTTCCATCAGAGATTGCAAAAAAGCTCCATAAAAGGTTTAATGCAGACACGGACGAGATTCTTCGTTTCCTTCCGGCAGGAGGTTGCAGGATTGAGTAGCTCGAAGTTCGTTTGCCGTGAAACCGGAAAATGCTGCTCTCACATAAGGGGTTTTGTGGGCGAGGAGGAAAAAGCATTCTTTGAGGAGTTTGCATACGGAAAGCTTCCCCTGTTCCAGCTTATCCCGATTGAGAGGACATCATTTCCCTTGTGGGATTGGGAGGCAAAAAGGCTCATGCATGGGGCATCTGAGTTGGGCATTGACCACAAAATTATACCCTCGCGGGCAGTATACGACCAAATTTTGGGAAAAACCATAATTGTCACTTACTCCATTGATGCTGACTCCTGTGTTTTCCTGCGCGGAGGAAAGTGCTCGATTTATGGAAAAAGGGCATTCATTTGCAGATTGTTCCCATTCCAGAAAAGCCCATTTCTAAGGACAGAGGGATTTGAGTCATCCCTTTTTGGAGGATGCCCTGCAATAGAGCGCATAACGCCCAAAATGCCCCCGGACTTTAAGGGGATGATAAGTTTCCTGCACGAGAGCTTTGGCCCGACATTTCTAAACGCGGTTGAAAATGATTATGTTACCAGCTGGGTCAATTCCACCATCATAAGCTTAATGAAATCCAGGGCCGTAAAACCCCTGATGAATTGTGATTATGATTCCATAATGGCAAAGGCAAGCGAATCTGAAAGCATCGACCTTACGCAGTTTCTTGTTGAGAAAGGTATTTATAGCAGGCAGGAGATGGACAGCATTATCAATGATTTTGAGCGCAATGCGCATGCGAAGTCCAAATTGAGGGAAGTGCTGGGAGATGATTTCAACTGCTGAAATGAGGAAGCTTGAGGCCAGGAGCATGGGCTATGGTGTTTCCGCGCAGCTTCTCATGGAAAGGGCCGGAAAAGGTGTCTTTAAGCTGCTGGAAACGCTTCTTGAGCCGCAGGCAAGGGTTCTCGTGGTTTGCTATCATGGCAATAACGGCGGCGATGGGTTTGTTGCTGCCAGGTACATTGCAGAAAAATGCCCGGTTGATGTTCTTTTTCTTGGCCAGGAATCCAAGCTTAGCTTCGAGGCTTTAGGAAATCTCATAAAGCTCAGGAGCATTTCAAACCTGCGCATCATCACCGATCCTGCACTTGTCAATTTTAATGACTATAACTTTCTCATAGATGCAATATTTGGCACCGGCCTTGAGGGGAGCATCAGGGAGCCCATTGCTTCGGCGATTCTGCGCTTCAACAGAGCCATGGGCTATAAGGTTTCCATAGACGTGCCAAGCGGCATCGACCCCGATACAGGGAAGCGCGCAAATGTTTTTGCAGTTCCCAACCTTCTAATAGCCCTGCACGACCTTAAGAAGGGCCTTAATGCGTACAGGGGCATAACCAAAAGGGTTGAGTTGTGGCTTAAAGATGAAAGAAAAGATATTCTTAAGTAAAAGTGACCTAAAGCTTCCCGGGCGGGAGAGGGGTTCGCATAAAGGGGATAATGGCCGTGTCCTTGCGGTTGGAGGCTCGGAAGATTACGTTGGGGCAATTGCGCTTTCAGGATTGGCTGCCCTGCGCTCCGGCTGTGATTGGGTGACTGTTGCAGCTCCGGAAAAGACCGCATGGGCTGTTAGCTGCCTAAGCCCCGATTTAGTCACAAAAAAGTTTTCCGGAAAATATTTTGAATTAAGGCATGCAGGTGAAATTATCAAGCTAAGCAACTCCTTCGACGTTGTCTTAATTGGAAACGGCCTTGGGTTAAGGGAAGAAACAAAAGAATTTGTCAGGAAGGTTGTCAAATCGGTTAAATGCCCCATGGTAATTGATGCAGATGCCATTAAGGCGTTAAGGATTCAGGATATCTGCAACGCCATCATTACCCCGCATCTTGGCGAGCTTAATATTCTTCTGAAAAACTCTGGAATTGAAAGAAAAGACATCCAAAAGCATCTCAGCAATAACATCCTCCTGCTAAAAGGCCCCGCCGATACAATAATCTCAAAAGAAAAGATAATCTACAGCAAAACAGGAAATGCAGGCATGACCAAGGCAGGGACAGGCGATGTTCTTGCAGGATTATGCGCAGGATTTCTTTCGCAATCGCATGACCTGTGGCAGAGCTCGTGCAATGCAGCTTACATAAACGGCATGATTGGGGACATTTTGCTGAAAAAGAAAAAAGGATTTACATATCTTGCAAGCGATATGGTTGAGGAGATTGGAAGAGTCTCGGTGTAAAACCTTACTTGTTGTACTGGTCAGTTATAGTTGTTTTCCTTCCAACAAAAAATTCCAACAGACCAAATTTCCAAGCCACCGTAGGGGGATTTAGTCGCATTTAGTCTTAGTTGGAGGTTTCGGTTCGCTATTTAAACAACGATTATCGTTAGACACACAAAAATTCACGTCTCTGTAGGAATATCCGCCTGCACAAACACTCCATTGCGCTTTTGAACAATCCCATTCGCACTTTATAGAGTCACCATCCGGCGTCTGGGCGGTTATAACCTCATATACTAAAAAAGCACCGACTATTCCCAATGCCAGGGCAAGTCCTTTTATTATTGCCAATTCAACCTGGGCGTTTTTTCCTTTCATTTTTTTGTCCTTCCCTCAAGATAGGATATACGATTCTCAAGTTTATTAATCTTTTCATGAGTCTTTTGTTGAACTAAGAAATCCTTTAATGAGCTTTCGAGTTTGTCTAAACGCGCTCTAAAATCATCATGTGAACTCTTATTACCCTTCCATCTTAATTCTCGGTCTTCTAAAAAACGAATGGCAAAATATAATATAGCTAAGGATAAAAATACCCCCAGTCCAACAAGGAGAATAGGAGTCAGGTAGGATTTCCCAAAGACATCTAGCAACCCTAAGAGAATAGCCGTTATTAAGGGAATACCTATAGTTATAACCCTCTCTTTGCCTTTTGAATAGTTTACCATGGAAATGGTTGGTAACGAAACTTGTCTTTTAAGGATTATTGTGTTAATTTATCCATATATCCTCAACAGACACATGATAGCAAGTTTTATATACTATTTACACTAATAACCTGATAACTAGTCAAAAAACTATTAAATCTAATATGGTCAAAATCCAAAAACTTCCGTCGGGACAGCTGACAATAACTATACCCAAGGCTATTGCGGAATACGAGGGCCTCGATAAGGGCGTGGAGCTCGAATTCAAGAAGCATCCAAAGGGATTTCTGCTTGAGGTGAAGCGCTGATGGAAGACATATTCCTTGCCATTGGCATTATGTTGATAGTTGCAACAATACTTTCATACCTTGCAAGGATGATAAATCAGCCCATGATTCCTGCGTATGTTGTTGCAGGCGTAATCTTAGGCCCTCTTCTGGGGATTATAACCAACTCAGGCATAATCGGAACATTGTCCGAGATAGGAATAGCCTTCCTGCTTTTTATTGCGGGATTGGAGCTTGACCTCAGAAAGCTTCGTGAGGTTGGCGCTGTTGCGTCAATAGGCGGCCTTGCCCAGATTATTTCCCTGTTTTCCGCTGCATTTCTGCTGTCACTGATTTTTGGATTCGGAAAGATAGAGTCTGTCTATCTGGGGCTCATAGTTGCATTGAGCTCCACCATGGTGATTGTCAAGATATTATCGGACAAGCGCTCCATAGACACACTGCACGGCAGGATAATAATCGGAATCCTCATAGTTCAGGACATTGTCGCAATAATCTCCCTTTCAATACTAAGGTCAGTCGATTCCTTCTCCGGATTTTTCATGCTGATTTCTGCCGTAAAGGCAGTAATCCTTATTGGGCTTGTTGTTGTATTCACCCGCCTCATTATCCCCCATATTTTCAGGCGCGCCGCAAAAAACCAGGAAATACTGTTCCTCATGGCCATAACATTCCTTTTTGCAATCTCTTTGCTGTTCCAGCACATAGGCAGCATAATAGTTTCCATACTGCAAAACATTGATGTCAGTTTAAGCGGCGAAATAATCAATGTCCTTAGCCCGGGATTTTCAATTGCAATAGGCGCATTTGCTGCAGGAGTTGGCCTTGCAGGCCTGCCATTCAACTTCCAGATTATCGGGCAGGTAAAGCCGCTTAGGGACTTTTTTTCCACAATATTCTTTGTGAGCCTGGGCCTTGGAGTTTCCATCAGCTCGGTAAGGGAAGTTATCCTTCCTTTTGTTGCATTGCTTGTCCTCGTCGTGGCTCTAAAGCCCCTCATAGTGTTCATCCTGGTTTCATTCTTTGGCTACCTCCACAGGCCGTCTTTCATTGCAGGAATTTCATTGGGCCAGATTTCGGAATTCTCGCTTATTTTGGTATCGCAGGGATTTCTGCTCGGCCATGTTTCGCAAGGCATAGTAACCATAACCATCCTTTTGGCTGTCTTCTCAATAATCATAACCTCTTACCTTATGGAATATGAAACTCCAATCTACCTTTGGATGTCATCCTACATCTCCGGCCTTGACAAGGTTACCGCAACTTCCGCAAACTTGGGGAATGTGCCGAAGGGCAGGTACGACGTAATTGTCTGCGGCTACAACAGGATAGGATTTTCCATAGGCAATACATTGAAGCGCCTGAAGAAGAAGATGCTGGTGATAGATTACAACCCGGATGTCATAAGAAAGCTGAAGGAGGAAAAAGTGCCCTGCATATTTGGCGACATAGGCAACAATGAAATCATGGAGCGGGTTGACCTCAAGCACGCGAGGATAGTTATCTCAACGGTTCCTACCCTGAATGACAACGAGATGATTATAGAGAAGGCAAAGAAGGAAAACCCGAAGATATCCATAATATTGACCGCAAACCAGATTGATGAGGCGCTGACATTGTACGAAAAGGGGGCAGATTACGTGATATTGCCCCACTTCCTGGGCGGCAAGCACATATCCATGATGATTGAAGATTACCACAGGGACCTCAAGAGCATATTGAAGCTTAAGGTTGCGCACATTGACGAACTGAAAGAAAGAAAGAGGCTTGGCCATGAGCATCCGCGCCATGAATAGGATTAAAGCAAGGGCAAAGGGTCTTGAGCCGATGCTTAGGATAGGAAAAAACGGGTTAAGCGATGCAATGATAAAAGAAATCAGGTCCCAGTTGGACAAAAAAGTCCTGATAAAAATAAAGCTGCTGAAATCATATGCTTCCGGCAAAAGTTCTAGGGAACTGGCCCTTCAAATCAGCAAAAGGGTTGATGCAGTATTGGTGGAAAGCGTTGGAAATATAATAGTATTGCAAAAAGGAAAAACTATATATAAGCCATGAATCACTACAATGCAAAAAAGGGGTTGATATTTTGGAGCCAGTAGACATAGCAAAGTTCGGTTTCGGCATAGAAAAGGACGAGGAAACCCGCAATGGCCCTACCATTCCCACAGGCTACCCTAAGCCTTTGGTGAGGTACAAGCTCTACATAGAGGGATTTAACATCTCGGTTGAAGAGCCCTACTTCTGGGTTCTGGACTATCTGAGGTATTTTCATGGCTATCCCTATATTGACAAGATTACGGATGTTTTCTCGGCAGCTGAAAATTCTGCTTTTTTTGGCGCAGCCCAGCAGCGCCTTGGAGCCCAGCAGGACAAGGTGTCCCAGTTTCTTGCAACCATCGGCAAGATGGTCAAGGAAATATTCCAGCTTGTGCGCGAGCTTAGGATACTTGACGAGAGGCTCGGCTACTATGCTGACTCATACGCAAACAGCAGGAGCCGCGAATCCGCGGAAATTACATTAAAGGGAATATGGGTGGATATGGTCGAGCAGGGGGCAAAGAACCCTGCATCCGTCTATGGAATGGCCCGCGAGGTGCAGTTTACAACTTTGCCTGATTTGTTCTTCTCCACCCATCCCTTCCAGCAGGAGGATGTCGACGAGGTTGTCGAGCGTGAGCGCGGCCAGTTCAACCGCAAGGTCCGTGAAGTCCTGAAGAGAAAGCTCCGCGCATACCTTGCCTGGAAGGAGCATACCTATGAAGAGCTCAAGAACAGGAGGAAGTTTACCCTGAAATACCTAAGGCAGCATTATGAAATCATCAAGATGTACATGGCATGGGCGAAGCCGTACCTGAAAAACATCAGGAGGCTTACCCTTGACCAGAACAAGGTTGATACTGCAGACTTGGTTGTTGCATTTGAAACTTCAATGATAGAGATTGAGATTCTTGCAAGAAAACCTGTAAAAGATACGGGAATAAATGAGGTCGTGCTTATGCATTACCTCTACCGTACGCGCCCTGAGATGAGCTATTCCCAGGAATACCAGCGCGGCCCGGTTCACGTTGGCAGGGTCATGATTGACTTCCGCGCATATGTCTGGAGCGATGATGAAATTAAAAAGTACAGGAGCATGCGCGACGAGGAGGAATTCAGGCTTTTGGAAGTCATTGATTCCTCCATTAAAGCTGCGATGGACGCCATGGGCGATGAATTGATGAAATACCTGAAGGAGGCCGGAGAAGACATAGGCACGTTAAAGCCGAAAGAAACACCCCCAAAATATTATGGGCCGCTTTCCTCAATACTAAAGGGATTTTCCACCACATTTAGGAATCCAAAACCATCTAAGCCAAAAGTTGACAAGAACAAGGCATGGAAGCAGGAGCTTGCAAGAAAGGAGGCAGACCCTTTGGTGAGAAAAGCCACGTGGGGAACTTACCACCATTTCAAGAAGCACCACGGCATGCTGAATTGGGGGCGCTAGCATGCAGTTCTACAACTATCACCCTATGGTTGATTACTTTAACTCCATGGACTCCGAAACTTATGGCCGCTCTTCTCCACAGCCTCGGGATAAGAAGGACTTATCGGGTTTAGGGTATGGCATCAAGGACGTTGGAATGTCTGTCCCGTTGGGAATATCCGCTGCAAATGTTGCAGGCGTTTACTCTAAAATCAGGATGGGTGTTGGCGCAATTGAATTGGGATTTCCGGGTGCATTTTCCTCTCAGCGCGGCGCTCATACGCCCGGAGTTTACGGCCACGACCAGCGCCAGGCATTGCGCGAGATGGGCGCCATAAACGAGGTTAATTTTACCACGCATGCAGCTTACAACGTAATGGGGCTGATGGGGCGTGATGAGCGGGGAAATTTCTCCATCACAAACGCAAAGCTCTGCAAGGATGAGATTGCACGGGCAGTTGACTTCGCAGCTGACGTTGCAGGCTCCGGCTCGATTGTAATGCACACCGGCGAGTTTGAAAGGCCTATTGTGGGCATGGTGATAGACGACGAGACCGGAAAGCATAACCTCGCAGTTGACCCAAAGACAGGAAGATTGATGTTCAGGAAACGCCATTCTGAACCTGTAGATGCGGCCTATGTATTGCTTGACGACCGAACTTCCCAGGTCATGGAAACCGTACAGGGCGATAGAGTTGTTGCATTCCCGGACTGGAATGTTTCAGAAAAGGATTACGACGGAAAGGACATTTGGGACAATCCTACCAGCATTAAGAAGGGTGATTATACCGATTATCAGGGCAAGCTTATACCTCTTAAGGATATTTACGACCCCATTAAAGGCAGGGTTCCAAAGTACGATAGGGAAAAAGGTCGTTTTCAGACGAGGTATCTCCACTTCGATGATTTCAGGAAAGTTGCCGAAGAGGAAAACAAGGTGTTCGAGCTGAAGAACGGAAGGAAGCCGGATTATTATGAAAAAAGATACCCTGAAGAGGCATTTCTTCATGCAACACTGCTCACAAACGAGGCTCACTCCCGCGGATGGGCATTGCAGTACGGACGAGAGGCTGATGAAAGAATCGAAAACATAACCAAATTAGAGAAGGCATACGACTTCTACAAAAAACTTGAAGAAACAACCCCAAAGGAAGAGCTTTGGAAATTAATGAAATCAGACACTCAGTTTGTCCGTGGGCTTGGAGTTGGAGGCACATTTTTGCCTCCCGAGAACAAGCTTCCTTCAGAATGGCTTAAGGAAGCCCTCCATGACAATTCAAAAAACCTTGAGTTTGCGAAACAGGCATCAACATCGCAGGAGCAGCAGGCGCAGGATACCTATGAGACAAGGCTTCACCTTGTAACTCCTATTAAAAGGCTTGAGAGGCACCCGACAAGATTCTATGCAGAGCTTGGCATACGCGCCTGGGAGCGTTCGAAAAACCCCGACAAGCCGTTGTATCTTACCGTGGAAAATTTATTTCCTGACAGGTTTGGCGGGCATCCTGAAGAGCTTGTGTGGCTTATTAAAAAATCAAGGGAAAAGATGGTCGAATTCCTCACCACACCCACAGACAGGTACGGAGTTGGAGAGCCCCTTACGCCCGAAGAAAGAACCAAGTGGTTCAGTGAGGGAAAACCCCAGGAGAGGGCAAACCCTTTCTATAAGCCCGGAATGAGCAAAGAAGAAGCGGCAAAGATTGCAGAAACGCACATAGGCGTTACCCTTGACACCGGGCATCTGAATTTGTGGAGGAAATACTGGGACCCACAGCCGGGATTGACATTGGAGCAGAACGAGGAGGCATTCAACAAGTGGTATGTGGAACAGGTTAAGAAGCTTGCAGAATCAAAGATGATTAAGAACGTGCATATTGTTGACAACTTTGGGTTTCAGGATGACCATCTTGCGCCCGGACAGGGAAATGCGCCCATACAGGACGTGATTAAGCTCCTGAAGAAGAACGGCTACGACAAGGCAATTACGGTAGAGCCTGGTGCAGACGCTTCAACTGATGTTTCAGATTTCCACGGGCTTATGAAGGCATGGAGGCAGTTTGGAAGCCCCGTGTATGGCATAGGGGGCGCAAGGGCTGCTCAGCCTCAGGTATGGGGCGAAATCCAGTATTCCTATTTCGGCCAGAACAGGCCTCCACAATATGTGTTTGGAGGATACTCTCCGTCAAACGACTGGACATTGTGGTCTGCAGTGCCGATGGAGTGATTTGAATTCTTGTTGTTTAATGAAAGTTTTATAAAGTAGAGTGCACTACTAACATAAACAGGCGAATTGTATGGACTTTACAGCTATTATCAGAAAAGGAGAGAAACAGTATGTTGCATTGTGTCCTGAAGTGGACATTGTTAGCCAGGGTTATACAGTAGAAGAATCTCTTTCCAACCTAAAGGAAGCCGTTGAACTGTACATAGAAGAGATGGGTCTGCCTCAGGAGTTTAAGGGGAAAGAAGCAATAATTGCCCGCTTTGCTGTAAAGGAAAATGCAAAAGCTGCCTAGACTTTCCGGTAAGGATGTCATCAAAATTCTAACAAAATACGGGTTTGTTGCCGCAAGACAGAAAGGGAGTCACGTTATTCTGAGGAAAGAAACTTCGGAAGGCACAAAGGTAACAGTTGTTCCGTTGCATGACGAAGTAGACAGGGGCACGCTCCTGGAGATTATACGCCAGTCGGGTTTGAAGAAAGAGGAATTCCTGAAATTGCTTTAAAACCCAGGGATACTTGTTATACTCTTTTCCCCTACAAAGTGTGGGAAAATTTCGTCCGAAAAGTAATTTTTGGGCTAAGTTCCATCAAAGGAACAAAGCGACACATCAAGAACAAGAATCAAGGCGAGAAAACCGTTTAGTCGTAGTGGTGGGAGGGCGAGAAAACTACTTGTTAATCCACTCAAACAGTTTATTCCATAGAAAGAATAATATAGCCGCCCATATTATAATCACCAACACTAAATTCTTATTTATAGCAGATACATCACCACTAAAATAAAATCCTACAACAGTTGAATAAAAAGCAGTTATTAAAGTTGCACAAAGGAGGTATATTTTCAAATAACTTCTTTTACCTTCACTAATTAAGCTTGTATTATTATCTTTTAAATAGTTTATTTCAATAGTGGTCTTTTCAAATAATGATTTATATTTTTCTAATTTATCTTTAATTGTAATATCTTGTTCCCTTTTTATAACCTCACCTTCTCTTTTGAATTGATTATATTTTGGATTTACTTTTAAGATGTTTCCACGACTTTCTTTTATTTTATCTATCATACTGCAATATTTGTTTAGAGCAGATTGAATATTCCTTTCCCAAAGTTCAAATAGAAGATTTGCTAATACTCCTTTTTCCATCTGGTCAAATAGAGTTATTGAGGAGAAAAATCTTTCTGAACCGGATACAGACCCTAGTTCTTTCTGGAACCTCTCTAGGGAAAGTAAGATTTGTTCAATAATCTTATTCTTGTTGAAATCTTTCATTTTAGTAAACCATTGACCTAACTAAACCCATAACATAATCAATAGCCTTAGAGTCCCAACGTTCTTTTTGGTAAATATCTTGTTGGGTAGTATATGAATTTTCGGCTTGTTTTCTCAATTCCTCAGCTTTTAGTAAAATGTTGTCTAAATCGTCTATATCTGACCTCAATTTTTGATCATTTAAGCTTATCAGTGCGATTTCACCCTTCAAACCGGTGTTCTTAGTTTTAATATCGTCCAAATCCCCATTTATTCTAGCAATATCCTTCATCAGGATACTTATTTCTTTAATCTTTGATTTTACCTGATCAAACTTACTTTTCTCAGAGTCTTTTAATGTGAATAACCTAAGTTTGATGCTGTTAAATTCAAGTTCTGTACTTTTGCCGACTTCATTCGCAATCTTCTCCGGCTTAATAATATCATTCTCAGTAAATTTTTCACCAGTCACTTCCTCGACAACAGTAAGAAAACTGTAAGTTGCAATAATATCACTATATAGATCTTCGGTAAAACCATATCTCATTGTATCTGATTTATCAGTAAAATATAAAATATTGCCCCCAAGATTTTTGTAATTATTAAGTGCGATATTCCAGTCTGGAAGTAATTTGACAACTACAATTGTAACTTTCATTATACTCAATTTATCACTAGGTTTAACACAAACTTGCAATAGCTGGAAAGGAGGAATATCTACACATACTGCTGATAAAGATTTGAAAGTATCGAGTATCTTTTGATAGTTTGATTTTGCTTCTTTGTCTAATTTATTGGCGGTTATGTGGAAGTGTGATTCAATTTCTTCTTCATGGTTATTTATGTATAAATAAGTATAATAAGTAACGATACTCTTTTGTATTATTCCATCAGATGGTAGAAATCCATTAGAATCTATAAGTAAAAGGTTACCTTCTTGACTCCTATCAATATTATAAATTGTATAGTTTTGATCATTAACTTCTACAATCATATCTGTTTGCCCCAAAGATTCGTTCTTAAATAAATATTCGGCTGGATCGGCAAATACTAGATTATTACTTAACAAGAAAATCAACGAAGTGACCATGAAGATCTTTTTCATCTTAGTTTTCCCGCCCCCTTGAGTCAAATATATGCTGTAGAATATAACTTTTTCGGTTTTAGAGTCGTCATTAGGTTTTCTCGCCCTTTCGTCGTTAATCCCAAAAAATTATTGCATTTAACAAGCATCAACTGAAACAATACTTCATTTAACATTGGATTCTGATTCAAATGGCGCAATAATCAATTCTAAATCCCCGTCCCCATCATCAGCTTGAACATTACGCCGTTGTCAACCATCATGTAAAGCTTCATCTTCTCCCACTCCTTTGAATCAACGCCGTGCATCGGCACGTTCCCGTAAAACGCGTCAAGCATTATGGAGCTGTGGCCTCCAGGTGTGAAGTATTTTATGCTCTTCATGCTCTTCTCAAACGTCTGGTAGGAAACAAGCTCCTGCTTTGTCGTTCCCGCGGAAGAGCTGCCGGCAGAAAAATCCCCGTCGTACATCCTTACAACCGTGTCTTTCCCCAGATGTCCCCATATCTTTCCGTAGTCCGCATATTGGGACTGAGGCATTGCCCCTGCATAAGGCGTGCTTTGCCCGCGCGGACTTAGGCTGTAGAGGTTGGCTATGAACGCGTCTTTATCCTCAACCTTGTCGAGGTATTTAACCATGGTAAAAATATCTTTTAAGATATCAAGCTCCTTTTTTTCATCTTCGGTTAATGATTTCGGCTTAGTTTTCGACAGCTTCTTCACGATGTCGTTTATGGACTCCTGCTTTTTGGGCTGCAGTTTTACTCCTTCGGCTGGTTTTTTTTCGGCTTTTTTCTTTTCGCCCCTTTTCTTCAGTTTCCTTATCTCGGCATCTATGATGTCGGCAATCGAATCTGCCTTTCCTATGCTAACCACCCCTTTATTGGATATAATATCCAACCAAGCGCAAAGTATTAAAGCTTTTCGGTATACTGCAGTGTCATGGTAGGCAATATCCCAAATTACTCTGCGCTTGACTTGGTAAGGAGCATGTTTTACCTTGAAGAGCCGGTGAGCAGGCTTGAGCTGTCTAGGTCGCTGGAGCTTGGCGAGGGAACCGTAAGGACCATCCTGGACGGGCTTAAGGGAAACGGGCTTATAGCATCGACCCAGGAGGGGCATTTTCTAAGCGGAAAGGGCAAAAATCTTATGGAAAAGATAGGCCTCATGATGGGGCAGCCAAAATCCGTAAGGCTAGGTATTTTTCCAAAGCTGAAGGAAAAGGGATGCATAATAAGGAAAAAATCAAGAAATGTCCCCGATTACAAGGTAAGGGATATTGCGGTCAAGAATGGTGCAGAGGGTGCTCTTATCCTGAGCTACGGGAGCAGGCTTGAGATTCCGTGCTACAGCAGGGCAGATTTCTCTTTTCTCGGCAATGAATTCAATCTTCAGCGCAATGACACATTAGTTGTTGCGTTTGCAGGAAACTCAAGGGATGCTGAAAATGCGTGCATATCATGCGCCCTATACCTCACCAACCTGCAGAAAGTTCTCAACGGAAGGCTGAAATCCAAAATTATTTAACCTTCAGGCTGCTCTTCTCCCAGTATGGTTGAATTCAAGAAAGAAGAGCTTCTGAAGCTGAAGCCCGATGAAAGGCTGAAAAAGCTCAGGGACATAGAGGAAAAGGAAAAGAAGGAGATTAAGGAGATTGGCAAGCTTATCAAAAAGTCGCAGCAGGAACTCATAGAGCAGTCCAAAGTTATTGTCGATGTCCCGCCTATTACTGAAGTTGACATCTCACACCTTTTCGGCGTGGAAGAGGGCATTGAAGGCGCAGTCCAAAATGCGCCTTTCTCGGTTGATTTTGATGTAAGCTACCTTTCTTCCGTAAGCTTTGATGGTTATGAGCAGATAGCAGGCTACGCCCCGAAAACTAACGTAAACCTCACATTGTTCATAGACACCACAAGATACCGAAGCGTGGGCGACATAGCAATCGAGATTTCTTCCACCTCCCGTGGAGCATTTACCCAGGTGAAGAAATACGGAATCAGATAGGCACCACTAGTTTTATATATAACAGATTCTATTTTTATATTATGGCGGTAAAATATGAATCAATAAATGGGTCTTATGACAGCTTCTATCGCTCTCTCCTGAAAAAAGGAAAGCTGCCCATGAAGGACACCGGCAAGGGCTTCTGGAATGCCGCGGACACAAAAACCATATGGCAGGTGCTGGAAAAAATCGGCCCCCACGGGAAATTCATCGACCTTGGCTCCGGCGACGGGAAAGTTGTGCTGCTTGCCTCCAATTTCGCAAAAAAGGCAGTTGGCATAGAATGGGATTCAGAGCTTCATTCCATCGCAGTCAATCTTGCAGCGAAGCTTGGCGCAAAGAACGCTGAATTCATCAACGGCGACTTCAATAGCCATTTTATATCCGGCTATGATGTTGTCTTCCTTAATCCCGACAAGCCATTGTTCAGGGATTCTGTGGAGGATAAGCTTGCAGGGGAGCTTACCGGAAAATTGGTTGTGTTTGGCCCCCACTTCCATCCAAACAGCCTGAAGAAGGTTGATGAGTTCTTTGTGAATGACACCTTAATTGGGGTTTACAGGAATCATTCAAAATAGGCAATTCCAATCCCGGAATATTCCGTATTTCCCACCTTAAAGCTTCCATGGCTATTGACCAAAATATGCCCGGATTCTTTCAGCTGCCTGTAAAGTGCATTCCTGTTCAGCGCCATAAGGCCGTTGTAATAAATCTTTTTGCCGTCAAGCCTTGCGCGCCTGAGAAGGATTACATTTGAAGCGCCGTAAATTACTGCCCCTTTAAGCATGCCCTCAAAGATTTTTGCCGATTCCCTGTCTTCCCCTCCCAAAATCCGGAGGTTTTCTTTTGCAATCTTCATGGATTCTTTGCATTTGAAGGAGCATGGGAAGTGAAAAAGAAGGGAAACATCAAAATGCCTCATCGCAATGTTGCTGCGGAAATCAAATCTGAAGCCGTTGGAATTGCCAAGCGTTGAAAGCGTCAAATCGGTGTTTTTTTCCGAGAAATTCTCCCGGAAAAACCTGCAGCAGCATTCAGGATACCCCAGTGCAATTCCAAGATTGTAATGGTCGTTTCTTTCCTCAAGGGCTTTTATTTTTTCTGCCTCGCTTCGGTCTTTTGAAAGGTAAAAAACATAATAGCCCTTCCTTGCGTCATCCGCCTTGGTTTTTTCCCCTGCATCGGAATATGCCCCTGCATCAGTTTTAAGAACTTTGAAGTCAGAACTTACTGTCTGAATCCCAATTCCATCAAGAAAATCACACATTGCCTTTGCATCATCTTCCCGCACAAGAATCCTTGCGCCTGCTTTATTGCCCTTAATCAAAGCCAGGATTTCCAATGCTTTGATGTTGGATTTTAATTTCTCTTTAAGCTGAGGGAACATTTCAGAATTGGATAGGGGAAAGTTTAAATTAGTTTCGTGTCTCAATTTTTAAGGTATCTTTCCTTCCGACTCTTGTCTTTGGCCTTGCCAGAACCAACAGAAACCCCTGCATTTGCCATAATCCCCAAAGCAACCGCCGTACCATCTGGCGACACCTCATTCGAATAAGGCTGGAAATATCTTTCCTTAACCTCCGCATTAGCCTTTACCAGAGGATTATTTCTTGTGTGGGTGTTGTCAAATACTTCAGGAGAAGAATCCCTGTTGTTAGCCATAGCAAGTGCTATCACTTGCTCATGAAAACTTATTCTAGGGTCAAAATACGGCTTTTTGGACTCCTCTGTTTTCTCAACCTCGATAGTATCATATGGGGAATATTTTGAATCATACTGATTAACATATTCGGATTTCTTTTTAGAGTCAGAAGCACTCTTTAACGCTTCAACAGCCCTTTCAATGCCCTGCTTCTTCTTTTCATCTTTTTCCCTTGAGCCATACACCTTCTCATCCGCCTTTTTCAAGGGAATTAAATAAATCCTGCTTGAAGGAGCATTAACAGCAATATCATCAATGGATTGAGGCATCGTAACATAATCAAAGCTGGGTGCCTCTCCAGTTGCAGAGTTTCTTTGCAGCACTGCATATCCTTGTCCTTTTTTATCATAAGAAACCCCAGCTTTCTGATATAAATGACCCGTGCCTAAGAAATTCATGACAAAACGCAAATAATTTCCGGGGTTTATTTGTGGGTCGGTTTCGTACGGCACTCCATCAGCAGCATATTGCCGTGCTTCATTAGCATATTGCATTACCGGAACAGTTGTTGGATATTCAGGAGCAGCAGCCGGAACAGTAATGGAACTATGCGTGCGCACCCTTACTTCCAAGTCCGGATTAGGCGTTGCCTGGGCCATTTTCAGAGTATAGTAGCCGAAATAAGTTTTTAAATGCTTGCGTTTTCTGAACGCCCCTTGCTTGAGGCGTCTCTTCGGGTGTCAGACCAGTTTTCAAGCATGCATTGTTTCTCGTAAAACCTTCGTTCAAGTGAATAGTCTATCCCTAAAAGTTCAATATAATGGCTCCACGTCAATTGGTCAGACAGTGTCTGACTTTTTGGGTATTCCAGGTAAATAAGCCTCATGTAAATGATGTTGCTTCTGCTGAACCCTTTGCCATACATCATCCTTAAGTCTTTTGCTATCCTTTCGAATAACTTTTCGCCATAAGCTGATTTTTTCCCCGTTTGTTTTTCAAACTCTACTATGCGTTTTCCAATTTCCCAATAAGTGGTAACTAAGATATTATTTACCGTGCGAACAACTTGTCTCCTCCCTTCTTCAAGAGCTTTGCCTATGCTCTTTATGAGCTGGCTGTATTCGTTAACCATCCCTTAGGGGAGGAATCACTGTCTAATAAACCTTACTCAGGTTTTTCCGGAAGAATTACGCCATAGCAATCTGATTACATCCAGCATTTCAGTGAAATACACAGTAATTTTCCGAAATCTCTACCCCTTCACATTTCCAATGGGCGTAAACCCAACAACTTTATGCGAGATTCCGGCTTTGTCAATGGTGTCAACAACATCGGAAATGTTCTTGTATGCCGCCCCTGCCTCTTCCGCCAGTCCTGCCATTGAAGTTGCACGTACATAAATGCCGCGGCATTCCATTTCTTTCTGCAGTGCGTCTCCCCTGAACTCGCGCTTCGCCTGCGTCCTTGACATTGTTCTGCCTGAGCCGTGCGCAGTGCTTCCGAAAGTCTCCTCCATTGCCTTGTTGGTTCCAACAAGAAGGTAAGAGCCGGTTTCCATTGAGCCGCCGAGTATAACAGGCTGTCCGATTTTTTTATACTCCGGAGGTAAATCCCCGTAATCGGGGCCGAAGCTCCTCGTTGCCCCTTTCCTGTGCATTACAACATCCTTCATCTTTCCGTCAATCTTGTGCTTCTCAACCTTTGCAATGTTGTGCGCAACATCATACACAAGGTTCATCTCAAGCTCTTCGGCGCTTTTTCCGAACACTTTCGAGAACACTTCCCTTATCCTGTGCAGTATCACCTGCCTGTTTGCAAATGCCATGTTAGCGGCGCAGGCCATAGCCTTGTAATAGTCCTGGCCCTCTTTCGACTGGAATGGGGCGCATGCAAGCTCCGCATCTCCAACGTGGATATTGTATTTTTTCATTATCTCGGAAAAAACTTTCAGGTAATCAGTTCCAATCTGGTGCCCAAATCCCCTGCTTCCACAATGCACCATTACAACAACCTGGTCGGGAGTGTCAATCCCCATTGTCTTTGCCGCTTCAGCGTCAAAAATATTGGATGATGACGCAATCTGGATTTCCAGGTAATGGTTTCCGCTTCCCAATGTTCCCAGCTGCTCAATCCCGCGTGATATTGCCTTATCGCTTACTTTTGAGAAATCCGCCTGCTTTATGCAGCCGTGCTCCTCAATCCTCTTCAAATCACCCTCCCATCCATAGCCGTTCTCAACGCACCATTTCGAGCCAACTTCAGATATTTCCCTGAACTGCGCCTTTGTTGCCTTCAAAAATCCCTTGCATCCAACGCCAGCGGGAACCTGCCTGAAAAGGGAGTCAACTGCTTCTTTCAATTTTGGCTTTACATCCTTGAACGTAAGGTTTGTAGTCAGCAAGCGCATTCCGCAATTTACGTCAAAGCCAATTCCACCCGGCGAGATTACTCCTTCATCCACATCAAATGCAGCCACGCCGCCGATGGGAAAACCATATCCCCAATGGCCGTCTGGCATGCAGTATGCATATTTCTGGATTCCCGGAAGGCAAGCCACATTTGTTACCTGCTCAAACACGCCTGCATCCATTCCGTCCAAAAGCTTCTTGGATGCATAGATTCTTGCAGGCACGTTCATGCCTTTTTTGTACTCAGGCGAAATCTCCCAGATGTAATCAGAGATTTTCTTCATTTCCGGTTTTTTTGTTTCTGTCATATATCCAGTATTATCGTTGCCTTGTAGCCTCCTTTTGTTTTTTCAACCTTAAACATATGCATTGTTACAGCTTTGACGTCGTTCAACAGCTCCATCGCATCTTTGTTTATCCTGTCGCCCTTTAAAGTTCCGCTTAGTTTATAACCCTTTTCCACTTTCTTTACAGATATGCCATATTTTGAGAACAGCAGGTTATCAGCGTCCTTAAGGTAAATCAGCTCTCCAAGGAAATCAAAAAGAAGCCCTTCAAGGTTATCGCTCTTCAGCGAAATCTTCCTCTCAACCTTCGGTTTTACACCCTTAATCTCAACCATCTGCCCTGTTGTTGCGAGTGCCGCGTTCCTGAACAACTCCGCAGTATCCTTCCCATAGGCGAAAATGCCGACATCAGCGGTGTGGTCAAAGTACTCGTATTTCTTCATGCCGGTTGATGAAACAGGCCTGTTTTAAAAGGTTGTTATTCGGGACCTGAAATCAGAAAGCTTTAAATAAAGAAAATTTGGGTAACTACCCGGTGGCTAAATGAAGTTCCAGATTCCAAGAAAGGCAAATCCCAACCTCGAGCTCTACAATAAGTCAGACATGGACATTGCAACCCAGTTTGCCGCCGAGATTGAGAAGGAGCTCAAGGCGTTTCTGCGCGCAGTTGTAATATTCGGCTCTTCGGCACGCGGCACACAGACGAAGGGAAGCGACGTTGATGTTCTCCTAGTCATTGATGATACCCTGGTTGACATTACCCCTGAGCTTGTCGAGGCGTACAGGCTTATCGTGCAGCGCTACATCATGAAAATCTCTCCCCGCCTTCACATAATATCACTGCGCTTTTCATCCTTCTGGGAATACGTAAGGAACGGCGACCCAATTGCGATAAACATCCTGCGCGATGGTGTTGCACTGTCCGATACCGGGTTCTTTGAGCCGTTGCAGATGCTCCTGAAAAAGGGCAGGATAAGGCCAACTCAGGAGAGCATATGGAATTACTTTGTACGCGCTCCAAACTCGCTGCACAACTCCAAGTGGCATGTGCTGCAGGGCACAATAGACCTTTACTGGGGAGTTATTGACGCTGCGCATGCATCTTTGATGAAGCTTGGCGAAATACCGCCTTCGCCGGACCACGTTGCAGACATGCTCGAGCAGAAGATGGTCAGGAAGGGTTTGCTGGAAGAAAGATACGCAACCACCATGAGGAAATTCTACAAGCTCTCCAAGGACATCACGCACCGCAACATAACTCAGATTAGCGGCGTTGAATACGACAAATGCCACAAGGAAGCCCAGGAGTTCATCGACAGGATGAGGAAGTTTATTGAGTAGGGGTTATATTCAATCGGCTGGAGATTTATTTAATGGGGCTTGTTCGATAAAATTGATAAAGAAAATTAAGGGGTCGGCTTAATAATAACTGCACCTTACTCAAAAATCATCATTTTATCATCAACCATACAATTCGGAATCTTATCTTCCCCACCCATATCTTCTACAAGCTGTTCTAGTAAATAGTCTATATCAAAATAAATGTGAATAGTCTTATCACCTATTTTAACCTCTCCCTTATCACCCGATTTTACTGCTGGTTTAATAGGAATGCTCAAAGATGCTAAATCCTCTACCAAAGCAGCATAATTCCAAAGACCCAAATGTTGTTGTCTATATTTTACGCCTATACAAAAAGCACTAGTTACCAAATAATACCTTTCCGGATTTTTTAATATATCCTGAATACTTTTGTGACCCGCCGGATGATAAGATTCAGCGAAAGCGTATGTCGCTCGACAATGTGCTTCTAAGGGGACTGGATTTTCTTGCTCTTGTTTTGGCTCTTTTATAGCAATCCACAATCCTGAGTCTAATCTTTTAGTTTTCAGATGTCTGAAGTGATCTCCTTCTCCCAAAGACTCAGAAAATCTTTTTTGACCTATAAAATGGTTCCTTAACAGGCTATACAAAGGAGAGTTTTCTATTTCTGCTTTAACCTGTTGAGAGTATTCTAAATGGTTCACATTCTCCTTGCAATAATCCGAACTATATAAACTTTACTATTATTTACCACCATTTAGTGGTATTTACATATTTACTGACGGGGACTTTTTTTCCAAATTCTTCGTCGCGCTCCTTGACCCCGTTGCACTTTACTTCGTAAGGGCGTTAGACAGGATGAGGAAGTTTATTGAGTAGCGGGTTATATTAAATCTGAGTTGCGGCTATCTTTAGAAGGGGCTTGAGGATCTGAGAAGTCATTTGTTAAAAAGAATTCATGGAAGAAATGTGGGAATCCTTCTAATTCCCCAAGAAGCTGTTTGAATCCTTCTTTGTTTCTAACAGTACTTCTTAATCTTTCATTAATCTCAACAAAATCTTGATATTGTGTCAAACCATACTGATGATTTGCTGAAATTGGAATTCTCATTGTTTTAGAAACTTCATTAAGCCTTTGCACCATTAAATTTGCATCATTTTCATCTTCAACATAAAAAACAAATCTTTTCCCCTCTTTATATGGTTGATAACCCCCCCATTTTCCAAAAAATTCATGCTCTGGAAATCTTTGGGCATATTCTCCGATTAAATTGTACATATTTTGTATTGGATTGCTACCGTAAACAATTCCAGATGCCCTTTGGTCATTTCTTAATGGACTTAAATCCATTTCCGGACCTTCTGGAGCATTTTCAAGATTTGTCAGCAAATCAGAAGTAACATGAGTCCTTCTATCAATCTTAGATAAATCCCAATCTGCAGGTAAATGTCTTGCATAACTCCAATGAGGATTTGCCACTTGCACAACTACGTCAGGTGTCTCAATTAACCCTTTCCCAACATGAGTCTTCGCAATTCTATATTCCAACTTCATATCGGACATATTTAAAAAGAAAATAAAAAAGAGAAGCTTACCTTCTCCTTATGATTGACACTATTGCAAACACAAGCAGTATCACGATTATAACAATAAGTATAATCAGTATTGCCGTGTAGGTTGTCGTGTCCCTAACCGCAAATGTCGTTGGCGCAACCGGCTGTGCAGTTACTGGAACGGTTCCCGTGGTTACAGGAGGCACGGTTACAACTTCAACTTCCTCCTCATCTTCCTCTTCCTCCTCGGGAGGCGTGATTACAACAACAGGCTTTGTCTCAGCGCATTCCTGCACCGTCAAAGTAAGAGTCTTTGAGTCAGACTGCTTGCTTGTGTCGTAGTATGTCTTGACTGTTACAGGGTAGTTGCCTGCCTTCGCACCGGTTGCATCTATGCTGACTGTCTTTGAGTAGTCGTTGTCGTCAATACCTTCATCAAGCTCAAGGTCGGTGTCCCTGACATTTATCCCAAGGTCTGAATTCCTTATCTCCAGCACCACTTCATCTTCGTCCTTTGAGCCTATGTTAAGTATGTTAACATCAAGCGTTGCATCACGGGCGCACTGAACAGACGACGGGTTTAGGGTAGCGTCCCTAATCATAATCTTGTGGTCGTCCTTCTCAACCTCAATCTGAAGCTCCCATACAAGCTCGTGCTTGTTGTCAAACTCATCTTCACCCTCAACCCTTATCTCCACATCAAAGATGCCTTCCTCAACTTCCATGGGGATTTCAAAGTCTATGTCAACAGTGTCCTTTTCTTCTGCATCAAGGTCAAACTCGTCCGAATCCTCATCGAGGTCATCTCCATCATCAATGCCGAATATGGTTACTGTTACGGAAACGTCCTTTATCTCGGTGTCATTGACATCCTCATCAAAGATATTCTTTATTTCAATAGAGAAAGTTACGGAATCGCCCGGCTGCCCTTCCTCGCTTATCTTTGAGTTGTTGTCAACGTTCTTGTCGGTGTTTGATCCTACTTTAACATCAAGGTCAACAATCTCCAGCTTTGAAAGGTTGCCGGATGGCTGGGAAACATCGTTAACTGTAACTATGAATGACTTTACATCAGAAGAGTCAGCATCCGAAGCCTGCACGGTTACAGGAAACTGTATGCTTGATGTGGTGACATCTCCCGGAGTGTATGAGAATGTTGCCTGCGTATCACTGACATTCGCCAGTGTAGCTCCTGATGGAAATGAAAGCAAAGACCAGACTGTGCCTCCGTTGTTCGGAGCAGTTGAAGTTATGCTCACTGTAAGCAGGCTGCCTTCATTGACAACCTGATTCGGTATTGCCGTAATAACCGGGTTAGCGTAAGCCAAACCTGAAAAAATCACTGCCATAAAGCAGAAAAGTCCAACCAAGATTCTTTTATTCATGCATATTCCCCCATGTTATTGTTTTTGAGCGTTATTTTGAGGTAACTAATCCCGGAGCCTTTATAAATGTTTCGTTTTTTTCACTCTACTATAATGGTTAATAACTTATACCACTTAATAGGGATTAACATTTCTCGGAATCAGGTAGGCAAGCAAAATAACTATGAGCAATAGGGCAACCACGCTGCCAAGCACAAGCAGTAATGTGTATTCCCCTGTCTCGAAAAAGGATGTCTCAATGCTTCTCGTAACAGCGATTGGTGTTGCTGTCGCATTCTCGGCAGCAGGAGTTGCATTCTGCTTCGGAACTTGCGGCGTTGGAGTGGTTGTAATATTCTTCGGCACTATCACCGGTACAGTAACTGACACATTTTCCTTCCCGCAGTCTTTAACAGTTAATGTGACTGTCTCGGCATCATCGAGTATGGTGTCATAGTATGCCCTTGCGGTTATTTGATAAGCGCCTTCGCTTGCCCCCTTTACAGTAAAACTTCCGCTGTAGGTGTTGTCCCCATCCGGCTCTGATTCCAGTTCGATGCCCGCCTGCTCTTCCTCAAGGCTTATCTTTGAAGAACTCACCGTAACCTTTACGTTGTCTTCGTCTTCCCTTCCTACGTTTATGACTTCGTAGCTGAGCTGTGCCTCCTCATTGCAGGAAACCTGGCTATTGTCAAGCTCCACGCTTGTGAATTTTATCTCGTGCCTGCGCCTTTCCACTTCGATTGAGAAATCGAATGTGTCTGAATGAGTAACGCCGTCTTCGTCCTCTCCCGTTGCCTCAATCTCAACGTCAAATGTGCCGTCCTCTGAATCTTCAGGAAGCTCAAAGGTTAGGAAAACGCTGTCGCTTCTGTCAGACTCAAGGTCAAATTCATCAGCCTCGAACTCAAGGTCATCTCCGTCATCTATTTCTATTATGGTGCCTGTTACAGCTATGTCCCTTATTTCCATATCCTCGCTGTCGGGAAAGAGGTTTTCCACCCTCACCTCAAACACAACCCTGTCTCCCGGAACTGCCTTGGTGTCAAGCGTTTCGTCTTCCTCGACGCCTTCCCTTTCAGTGCCTATGGTTGCATCGACATCGACAATGTTCAGGTTGCTCTCAACGTCCGCGCTTACCGAGATAAGATTGCCGAAATTCTGCTCGTTGCTGTTTATTGATATTGAGCCAAGAGTTTTGTTGCCGAAAGATTCGTCATCCGGTATCGTGATATTAAGGCTGACATCCTTTGTTTTGGAGGGCGCCAGCGAAAAGGATGTTGCATTGAACAGAGGCGAGTATTGCGCGGGAACAGTTGTCCCAAGAACGATGTTGTTGAGCGCCACGTTTCCTGTGTTATTAATTGTAAATGTCTTTGCAAAGCTTTGCCCCCTCTTTGCATTCTCGAAGCTTAATGAGGAAGGAACACCCACTTGTATGGATGTGCTCTCAACCTCAACAGTAATTGTGGAGTTTGTCTGGTTTCCGTCGTGGTTTGAAGTTATAATGCCCGTGTAAGTTCCCAATGCCTGCGAGGCAGATACCCCTGAAAGGGAAACGGTTATGTCCTTTGACTGGCCGGCGTTAAGCGATGTTCCATTAGGTGAAATTGCAATATCTCCTGAAAGTGTGTTTGAGCCGCTTGTAAGCGCAGAAACAGTGAATGTAACGCTTGCAATGCCGCTTGAATCGGTGTTGGTGACCGTGAAATTTTCCTGCACGGATGTTGATGAGTTTTTTACCCACGTCAATGATGCAGTGCCTTGTGTAAATGCATAAGCAATAAAGCTAGCCAAAACGAGCATTGTGATTACAGCTGCAAGCTTCTTCATGTTTGTGCCTCAAATACTATAGAAACCCCCTTTATGACACAAAGTAGTGACAATTTCTATTTAAAACTTTGGAAAAATAAGCTAATACCACCCGTACTGGTAGTACTTTTCCTCCTCAAAGGGCAGCTTAACCTCGTTTATGTCAGAGCCATCTTCAATGCCGTTCATCATTATCTTCCTTGCCGATACTGTGTAGAGGACATCATCCATGTACAATGACCTTCTGACTGCGCTTGGGGAATTCCAGTAGTATCTTTCATCCTCCTCGCCGTGGGAAATCTTGCCCCTGACTTTTACTCCCTTTTCCGGGCTTACCTCAAGAACATAGGCGCCCTGCCATATTCTTTGACGATAGTATCCTCTTTCGTCATACACCTCACCCTTAACCTCCCTGATCGGAATCACAACAAGGTCGTTTCTCTTGTCGAACAGGAATGCCTTGTGGTCTCTTAATGCTTCTGAGTCTGTCCCGCGCTCCCCTATTTCAATACTGTCAACCTGCTTTGGATTCTCAACATCAGAGACGTCAAATAATGCAACCTTTACGCCTTTAATTGAAACTCCGCCCCATTCATTTCCCTCTGTTTCCTTTCCTATTCCTATTATGTGGTCTTCATCGTATGGGTGCAGGTAATCTGAAAATCCCGGAATCTTAAGCTCGCCAAGAACCTTTGGATTCTCGGGATTGCTCAGGTCAATCACAAACAAGGGGTCAACTCTTTTGAATGTAACCATGTAAAGCCTGTCGCCCAAAAACCTTGTGGAGTATATCCTTTCGTCCCTTGCAATCGCCCCTATCTCTCCAACTTTGTCCATATCCTCGTCGAGCACATAAACATTGTTGTACATTTCAGCCTTGTTCCTTACATAAAGCTCTGTCGTGGTTGCAACTCTAAGGTGATTGTCAAACTCGTCAAGCGAAAACTGGTTTAATAGGTATCCCGGAACTTCGCCCTTTTCCTTGTATTCTATGTCTCCATTGCTAATGCCAATCTTGTGGATTACTGTCTTTCTTCTCTCCACTTCAAGCTTTATCTCGTATTCTTCTATAGCCTCCGTAATTTCCTCGCTCAGCTCTTCTTTTTCCGCTTCATCCATTTTGTTGTACATTTCCTCAAGGGCGTCGGAAATCTCCGACCATTCTGCGTATGGTTCCAGGTCTTTCGCCTTTATCTTCCCGATTTTGTCCTGGACTTCATCCGGCAGCAGAGGCACAACAACCTTGAAGAACCTGTCTGAGTTGTAAGACTGATAGTAAGAGTACGGCAGATTTTTTTGGTATGCAATGTAGATGTTGTCCTGCGACACATAAACCGTGTTGGAATATCCCATCAGGAATGACTTTGCCTTTGTCTCCTCGTTCTTCAGGTTTATTGAAGTTATTGTGTGGAATACATAATTAAGCTCCGGGTTGTCAAAGTAGTAAACATCGGGAACTATCTTTGTTGATGCCTCCCTTAATATTGGCATTATAGGCCCCGGACCATAGTAGGCATCCTTCTTTGAAATCAGGTACACATAATCGCCTATCATCCTCGACTGGAAGTAATAACCATCAATAGTGTAATCTTTTTCCTTCTCAGGGCTGCTTCTGTCGGAAATATCATAAATTATTGCGTGCGTCATTTGCGTCTGGGTTGGCCTCGGCAGGAAGTCATAATCGGAAATTGTGTAAATCTCATCGTAATCATCCGTAAATACAACTAATGTATCCCCGTTCACAAACATGTCCCTTGGATGCCCTTTTATTTCTGTTGTGGAAATCTTCTTTGCATCTTCAGCGGGGAAAGCATTGACAATGACCAATTTATTCTGCGCAAGAACATATATATACTTTCCGTCATTCTTTACAAAATCTGCCTCATCAACCCCTTCCACCTGTACGTTTGTTGTTGAATACTCGGCTGCTGGTGCTGCGCTTGGAGCTGCCTCCTTCGAAACTGCTGCAGTCTCCACCATCATGTCAGCAATTATTCCCCCTCTCCTGTAAATCGGCTGCTGCTGGGAACTCTTCTGCAGGAAGTCTTTGACATCCTCGGCAGAATTAAACTTCTTTAGCTCCTGAGTTGCCTCTAATGATTGCTGTGGCTCTTCAGGTTTTACAGGCTCCTTGGCGCACCCTATTATGAGAAGTAATGAAACCGCTATAACCGCAAAGATAATCTTGTTGTGTTTATACATAATTATCACCTGATGCTCCGTAAGCCCGCCATATTTAAATATATGTCCATAACTTCAGTTTGGGTCGAAGTGATTCGGGGTATCAGGAACAAGAATCTAGAGGCACAAATCTTAACTGCTATTCGCAGGGCTTGGGGCGTAGAATAGCTTACATCACTTTAAGGCGGGAATGAAAAGCAAAGCTTTATATACTATCGATATACTTTATATGGCAATCGATATACAATGTATGACAAAACTGAAATTAGGATCTTGGAACAAATTTACCTTAATCCCGGGATTCATAAGAGGGGGCTTTCCAAGCAACTCAAATTAGGAATGCCCTCCATAGATTACGGACTTAAAAAGATAAACAAGTTAATTAAACAGAAAAAGGCTGGTAACCAGATTAACTATTTCTTAGATTACTCAAAAGAAATGCTTAGTTCAGCACTTGGCGCCGTTGAACATTCCAGATTTGAAAGGCTTCCAGCAAAAGTAAAATTATCTGTAAACGATTTCTTAAGGGAATTAAAGGATAAGCCCGTGATAGCTGTTATTTTTGGTTCTTATGCTAATGGTACTTATACAAAAAACTCGGATGTTGATATCTTATTGGTTTTTCAGAAAATTGAAAATTCTAAAGAGATTGAAAATACTGCAAAAAAAATCAGCATGAAAACAAGCACGCAGTTAAACTCAGTTTATCTCGGCTATAAAGAATTCAAAGAATCATTTCATAATCCCACTAAAGAATTTTTCAAAAAGCTTAAGAAAGACAAGGTAATTCTTGTAGGGATGGAATGGTGGAGGCAGTTACAAGATGAAGAAGCCTGATTGGAAGCTTTGGATTAAAGACAGGAACATGTTTGGAAAGACCATCCGTGAATGCACTAGAGATATAACTGATATTGTAACTGGATTTAGACTAGTTGAAGTTCCTTATAGATTTAATAAATCGGGGGGCAATTTTGAAGATCTGGGTTTTGCTTCTGAAAGATTCACTAGGGCATTTATACTTCCGATAGGTGAATATAAAATTAAATAAATTTAACTTAGAGAATTCCCCACAGCTTGCTGTGGGGTAAAATACTTATAGCCGATTCTCTCTATTTGCTGCTATGGTTATGAAAGCAGCAAGATTTACTTCAACATTACGGTTTCTGAAGAGGTTGATATTGAGTATAATGACACAATTATCCCAAGGAGTAGTTTGAGCCCATTATGCAGAGACTGCAATGAATATGGCTACTCAAGTAAGAAATACAAAAGCTTCACTTCTGGGCAGCATAACCTCCTCATCAGGGCAACTGACAAGGCAGGGAACTTCGATCAAGAAGAGATAGGTTTTACTGTAAGTTGACATTTTATCTATAAATCAATAGTAAAGTTTAAATATGAGTACACCACTACACTTAGTATACCCAGTATACAAAGGTGAAGCAATGATTAGGAGCAATGAAATTAATACTGCGAGGGTTATATCGCCCCCAAGAACCAAAACAATTAAGGTAGGCATTAGGACTTGGGATGCCCTAAAAAGAAAGAAGGGGCCGAATGAAACATTTGATGATGTAATTTTGGCAACATTAAGCGAAAAAACTGCCTCAATTGGAGATGAGAATGCAAATGCAATCAAGTACAAAAGAAAAACTGAGTTTTTTGATGATTATACATACGGAGAGGAAATCGGATTTGAATACGAATACAATGATGTTAAGTCAAACCAGTCAGATTTTGTGCTTGACTTGAAGATAAAAAAAGTCTTCTTGAAGAAAAGCGTGCTGAACCCTTCTGAATTCTTTGGAGTTGATAACCCCCATAAGCATTATTCCAGTTTCTTCTTATCTATCTACTTAAAAGCAGTTGCTCTTGCTTTGGAAAGGGAGTTCAGGGCAAAATTCTATGCAGGAAAACTTGAAGACTACGATAATATTGCAAGTTGGAGAAAGTTGTACTATTCTTACAACCTAAGCGAAGATTCTTTCAGGGATGATATAGAAACCCCGCTTAGATTGAACGAGGAGGAGAAACCCCCAAAAGAATGGGCAATCAAAGTTCAGGCATCTAAAGCCCAAATGCTGATTAATGAATATGGAAAATTATTCAGAACAAGATGAAAGAATTCCATTTTATAAAAACGTATTTCAACAAGCCGATTTATGACAAATCGGGAGTCAGGGTTGTTATAGATGAGAGGCCAAGCCTTAATATTTTGGAAGAGGAATACTCATTTAGGATTACCACAAGGTTTGAAAACCCAAAAACGGTCCATCGAGATTATGCAATCGAGCACCACATGCCACCTGCAAAGCATTCATACCCCCATCTGCAGTTCAAATTCCACACGGAGGAGATTGGCCAGTTCCGGCTGAGGATTGACATCGCAGACGAAATGGAATATAGGAAAGCGGTGTTGGGATTCATATTTAAAACAAAGTCGATTCTTGAAGAACTGGAGAAATACAGCAAAGGTATCACAAACGACATAATGGTTGTCAGCCTCGTCAGTCAGCTTAAAAGTGATGGCGATTTTTTGTCAAGAAAGATAGCAGATGGAATTAAAGCCTACAGCATTGAGTTTGACAGGAAAAGGCTAAAAGCAGACAGCTTTGGAAAATTGAAGGAAAACAAACTGCTGCTGGATTTTATTGGCCCGGGCAATATTATGTCATTTAAAGATATCTAGGTGGACTATTGCAGAATGTTCCCAATCGCAGTAGATTTCTTGTACTCATTCATACTCATCACACTCCAAACATCCTGAAGACAAGCCTATTTAAATATATAGCCATAACTTTAATCTGGGTTGAAGTGATTGGTTGTATGCCGCAGTATACAAAACTAATTAAATTCTCCGCCAATCCCTCTTCTAATGGACAGGTATTCGCTCCCATACAAAACTTCAGAAGTTCTATTGGAGGGTGTAGTTGAGGGCTTGGGAAAGATTATGATGGCTAAGGCTCCCTTGTTTGAGGCGATTGGGCAGTTGGAGCGGGCTGGAGCGTCAAGCATGATTTCTTTGAGGGATTTGGCATATGCAAGAATGAAGTCCGCGAAGGAGGATTCCTTGTGCGACACCGGGGGGTTTGTTGTAGAGGGTGCTGTATATCTCCCGAATAACCCTCTTTTGCTGGTCCGCGAGTCACCATTGTTAGACCCCGCAAAAAAGGCCGAGGCGGAAAAAATCAAAATGGAAGACATACTCTCCGATGATGTGGCTAGAAGACTCGAGAATCTCCATATCTTTGGATTGGAAGAATTTTATGATGTGCATAAGGGAGTAGCTGAAGAAGATCTGCATAAAGAGCCTCAGGAAAGGAGGGTATACTTACTAAGCAGGGAAGGGAACGAATTCGAGCTGAATATACCCACTAACCGCCTTGCTGAAGAGGGGCTAACCTTGTGGGCATTTAGGGATGTTGCAAAGGATTATGGTCTTTTCTCGAATGAAAACCGCGTTACTGAAATGAACGTGCGTTTCTTGTACAGGGAGTTTATTATGGTTCCGGCAATAAGCGAGGATTATGATGATATGTTTAAGTTCTGGGTGCACAGGGAATTAAAAAAACGGGAAGACACTTTTATGAAAGGAGAGCCAACTAAGATTGTACCCCCTGGCAGCCTACCCGATAACTTCTATTACAATCAATATCTGAAGAGCATCTCTTTTGCAAGGCAATTATACCATGGCGCCCTACTCGACAGGGCAGATATTGACTGCACCTATAAGGACATTCAATACCCTCAAATGGTTCGGGGAATTGTTAAGTAACCGCCCATTCCTAATATTATATAAACCAAACCCATTTTCTTTTAGGTATGGATGAGAATTTGAAAAGGCTTATTGGAAAAAAACATTTAATCCTCACTCCCTCAGGCGACCACGCCATCAAGGCAGTGTTTTCAATTCTCAAGGGAAAGAAATGCCTCATTCCAGACCAGGGCGGATGGCTTTCCTATAAAAAAATTCCTCTGAAATTAGGGTATGAAGTTGAAGAGGTAAAAACGGATTTTGGTGTTATTGATTTGGAAGATTTAAGGAAAAAGGCAGCTTATTCTGATGTTTTCATCTACCAGAATCCTGCTGGCTATTTTGCGGAGCAGAAGTCAAAGGAAATTTATGAAATCTGCAAGAATAAATGCAAAGTTATCCTTGACATTACGGGCTGCGTTGGAAGTGAAATGTACCCTCCCGAATATTGCGATATAGTTGTATGCTCTTTCGGAAAATGGAAGCCCATAAATGCCGGATATGGGGGATGTTTGGCATTTGGCGATGATATGCTAATCGAACCTGCAAGGAAATTTGAGGAGTTTGATGGGGGATATCTTGACAAATTAGGAGGAGAGCTTAATTTGCTGGAAATTAAATATTCAAAATACAAAGAAATGGCGGAAAGAATAAAAAAAGACCTTTCAGGCTATGAAATTATCCACCCAAATCTTTCAGGAATCAACGTTATTGCCAGATTTCGCAATGAATCCGAAAAGCAAAATCTTATAAATTACTGCAGAGGCAATGGCTTAGAATTTACCCTTTGTCCGAGATACATCCGGGTGCTGGACAACGCAATTAGCATCGAAGTGAAAAGATTGAAGGTGGTTTGAATGGCATTAAAATTCCCAAACAGCATGGATGAGTGCATTTACTTTACCAATCGCACTATTGGAAGCGGGAAGGCTGTTGCGTGGGTTTACCGCAAGCCATGCCCGAAGTGCAAAAAGGCAACCATGGGAAAGCCCGTTGAGAAGGGGAAAAAAAAGATAAGGGCGCTTGAATATGTCTGCCCCGGCTGCGGCTACAGGGAAGAAAAGGCAGAGCATGAGAACAGCCTCATGATGGAAATACAATACGCCTGCCCCCACTGCAAAAAATCAGGGGAAGCAACCACGGAATACAGGAGAAAGAGTTTCAACGGAATTCAGGCTTATGTATTTTCATGCACCTTCTGCAGCCAAAAAATAGGCATTACAAAGAAGATGAAGGAGGGGAAAGGCGGCAAGGATATTGACGAGGATTAAGCAGCCTCGCCTTTCTTTATCATTTTGTTGATAGCCTGCTCTACCCTTGCGCTCATGTTGTAGCCCTTTTCCCTGCAGAGCCTCTTAAACCTTGAAGCAACTCCTTTGTCAATAGTAAAGTTAAGCCTTGTTTTAGTCCTGATTTTCTTGGTCTTCTCGAACTCCAAAAGCTCATCAAAAAGAGCCTTGTCCCTTTCAGCAATCCTCTTCGCAGTCTTCACAAACTTATTTGATGGCATCCTTAATCATCTCCTCTATCCTGGTTATACTGGTGGTCTTCTTTATTATAACTTCCTTAATCAATTTAAGTACCTTATCGTCATATGTGTCATGCCCCTCAAATTCCGCATATGTGACTATCAGCAAAGCTGCCGTTCTTTTGTTCCCCTCCTCAAAAACATGGTCGAGCAGTATGGCCCTCGTGAGCCATGCCAGAGCCTTTGTCCAGTTTTCAGTCCTCCTTGCATAATCCAGGGCAAAATCGAGGCTTGCCTCATTATGCACGTGGCCGTTGTCAAAGCACTGGTTGAGTGCAATGATATCCTTCCTGCTAAGCGTGAATTTCATTACAGGTGTGTATAAATGTGTATTAATATTTAAATCTTTCCGTTATCGGTTGTGCTTCCCCAACCTTTTTATATGCTCCCTTTTTCTACCATTAAATGCCCCCAAAAAAGAAAATCCTAATTACATCGGCACTGCCATACGCCAACGGCCCAATACACGTAGGGCATTTGGTGGAATACATACAGACTGATATTTACGTGAGATTTCTAAAGCTTATCGGCGAAGACGCAATTTACTGCTGCGCGGATGATGCTCACGGCGCCCCAATAGAAATTGCAGCAATGAAGGAGGGCGTGAAGCCGGAAGAAATAATAGGCAAATTTCATATCGGGCATCAGGAAGATTTTGAAAAATTCCATATCTCCTTTGATTCCTACTACACAACTAACAGCCCCGAAAACCAGCATTATTCCAACCAGATATTCAATGAGCTGAAGAAAGGGGATTTAATATACCAGAAGGAAGTTGAGCTCACATACTGCCCGCACTGCAAAAGGTTTCTTCCGGACAGGTATGTCAAGGGGAAATGCCCCAAGTGCAATGCTGTTGACCAGTACGGCGATGTTTGCGAGAGCTGCAATGCAACATACAACACAACTGACCTTGTAAGCCCTTACTGCACCATCTGCGGCTCCTCTCCGGGAAGAAAAAAATCAACCCATTATTTTTTTAAGCTTAGCCATTTCTCGGGTAAGCTTGATTCATGGCTTACCGCCAATAAATCCCTTCAGCCGGAAATAGTCAACTACATAAGAAACTGGATTAAGGACGGTTTGCAGGACTGGGACATCTCAAGGGACGGCCCATACTTCGGGTTCAAAATTCCCGGCGAGGAAAATCTCTACTACTATGTATGGCTCGATGCGCCGATAGGTTACATAGCATCCACCCAGCATTACTGCAAGGCCAATAAGCTTGACGCGGAAAAGCATTACTGGAAGTCAAAAAACTCGAAGATAATCCACTTCATCGGAAAGGACATAATCTACTTCCATTTCCTCTTCTGGCCCGCAATGCTCATGGGCTCAGGCTTCAACCTTCCGGAAGAGATTGTGGTTCACGGCTTTCTTACGGTAAACGGGCAGAAGATGTCAAAATCACGCGGAACTTTCCTTACCGCAGGGGAATTTGCATCGCAGTATAATCCCGAATATCTAAGGTATTATTATGCAAAAACCATCAGCAAGAAGATGGCCGACATAGACCTCAACTTCAGGGAATTTGAAGATTCAATAAACAATGAGCTTGCAGCCAACATTGGAAATTTCTGCTATCGCGTCCTTTCATTTACTGCGAAAAACTTTGATGGCAAAATCAGGGGCAAAGGCAGGGATGGGAAGCTGCTGAAGGAAATTGATGATGTTGTTGCAAGGATAAAAGACAGCTACTCATCCGTCAACCTCAACGAAGCAGTTAAGGGGATTCTTGCATTATCCTCGCTTGGAAACAAATACTTTCAGGAGAATGAGCCGTGGAAGCTGCTGAAAACGGACAGGAAAAAAGCCCATGATGTGCTGGGAACCTGCGTTGACATCACAAAAATACTGTGCATTGTGGTTTCTCCGGTACTTCCTGTCTTTTCTTCCACACTTCAAAACCAGCTTAACCTGAAAAAGCTCTCGTGGAATGACATCGGCGTGGAAACCAAGGCTTATTCCATCAATGAGCCAAAAGTCCTTGTCGAAAGATTTGAGCAAAAGAAGAAGGATTTATTTCCCCTTGACCTGAAAGTTGCCAGGATTGTTGAAGTAAGGGAGCATCCCGATGCAGACAGGCTTTACATCCTTAAAATCCGGATTGGAAAGGAGGAAAGGCAGCTTGTTGCAGGGCTCAGGAAGCATTACTCTGCTGACGAACTGAAGGGCAAAAAAATAATTGTTGTTGCAAACCTCAAGCCTGCAAAACTCCGCGGCATAGAAAGCAACGGAATGCTTCTTGCCGGGGAAGACCAGAATGGAAATGTGGGAATACTCACTGTAAAAGCCGCAGAAGACGGCGAAAGTGCAATGTTCGGCAGTTCGGAAAACTCAAAGTTGCAGGTAACCTATGAGGAGTTTGAAAAGCTGAAGATGATTGTCCATGACGGCAAAGTCCTGTACGGCAATCAATCGCTCTCGGCCGGCCCTGAGGATGTTGTTGTTGATAAGGTAAAGGAAGGGACGGTGCATTGACCGCAACATTTAAATAGTGCTTATTAAATTGATTAGTTCTAAGATAGATAAGATTAGTATTACAAGGATTAATATTAATAAACAATGAAAGTCAGCTTTTTGGGAAAATCGAGGCTCACGACGCAGGGCCAGACCACGCTGCCCATGGAAGGGCGCTCGGGCCTCGGCGTTGAGGTTGGAAGCGAAGTCTACTGGTATTCCGTCGATGGATTCCTCATTGTCACCAAGGATTTATGCAGCCATGAGGACCTTTCAAGGCTGCTGAAGAAAAGCGCGAGGTCGCCATAATGCAGTTCACAAACATGTGGGGATTGTATGCGCTGCTTTCATTGATACCCCTGATAATAATCTATCTCATCAAACCAAAGCCCATAGAAAAGGTTATTCCTTCATTGATGTTCATCATGGAGGAGAAGAAGCTTACCAAGAGGCAGACATTCTTCAGAAGATTCGTGCAGAACATAATATTTTATCTTCAGTTTCTTGCATTGGCCGGGCTTGCCCTTGCCATAGCATCCCCTTACATAATCATGCCTTTCACAACCTCATCCGAAAACACAGTAATAATAATAGACGGAAGCGCATCGATGCAGGCCTCATACGGCATCGGGACAAGGTTTGACACTGCGCTTTCCAGGGCAAAGGAAAGCCTTGACGGGAAGATAAGCATAATACTTGCTGAAAATGTTCCTTCCGCACTGCTCACCAAGGGAAGCAAGAGCGATGCCCTTTCCGTTCTTGGGAAGATTTCCCCCAAGGCAACCACAAGCAACATTGGTGACGCGTTGCTGATGGCCAACGACATTTTGGGCACCGAAAAGGGCAAGGTAGTTGTTCTCAGTGATTTTATACCAACCGAAGGTGCTGATATAATGGTTGCAAAGAGCAGGCTTGAGTCAGCAGAGCACGTTGTTGAGTTCAGGGACCTGAGCGGGGATTCAGATAATGTCGGCATAATAGCGCTGAGCGTCAGCAAGATAACAACCAAAGTAACCGTGAAAAACTTCAACAAGGACGCAATTAAGTCAGATATAGAAATCCTGCGGGATTCAAAGAAGCTTGACAGCGCCTCGGTAAGCATCGAGCCTGATTCAGTCGAGGAGTTCACATTTGCAACGCCGCAGGGAAAGTCAGAGATAATACTGGACAGAAAGGACGATTTTATGCTCGACAACAAGGTATCCATAAGCAATCCCTTCAATCAAAAGGTAAAGGTGCTTTTGGTCTCAAACCTGAAGGAAAACAACTATGTGCAGGCGGTAATGGAGGCAATTCCGGACGTATCGCTCGATGTAAGAAGGCCCCCAACAATAAATCCCGAAAATCTCAACCATGACATCGTGATAATCAATGATGTTGACAAAAATCTTCTTGTTCCGGGCGATTTTAACCTGATATCAAAATACGCCAAGGGCGGCTCAAGCGTGATTGTAATGCCCCAAAATGACTTAGGCGCAATAGACATGTCAGACATCCTGCCATTTCCATTGGGGGCAAAGCAGCAAAGCGCCCAGGTATGCGTCCAGATTGTGAACAGATTCACCAAGAACCTTGGCGATGGCTGCTTCACAAAATCACCATATTTCAATGTTACTGCGCAGAACGGCACTACAGCAATTGCAAAAACAGATTCGGAAGTGCCAATCATTGTGATGAAGGAGCATGGAAGCGGAAAAGCTGTTTATTACGGAATCTTTGACCGCGAATCTGATTTCAAGTCAACCTCGGAATACCCCATATTCTGGGCCGAGCTCATAGGCTTCCTTTCAGGCGCCGAAGACATAGGGAATTTCAACGTGCATACCGGCGAGATTATTCCTGTAGCCGAGCAGGAGGTATCCACTCCGGGCGCAACATTAAAGACCAACAGGATTTACTTTGATGAAACAGGATTCTATTCATACTCAGGCCGTGAAATAGCCTCCAACCTGATAAGCGAGAAGGAATCAAATGTGGGTGCAATCAACATGCTGAAATCCGGCAAGGAATCCATTGCAGGCTCCGCTGAAGAGGCATCAGAGCGCGAGGTCAGCCTTGACCTGCCGTTGCTTGCGCTTATTGCATTGTTGCTTATAGCAGAGCTCCTAATAGTTAAATTCAGGGGTGACGCATGATACTTTCAAATGTGTGCTACGCAAACTACTGCCTCAGGCATCCGGATGCCCTGCTTGCAGTAATACCTGTCGCAATATTGGTCATTTTGCTTCTGCGAGCTGACTTTGTAAAATTCAAGTCAAAAAAAGACCAGGCTGAGTATGAGGAATCAACAAAATTCCCCAAGCTGCTGATGATAATCACCAGAATTTTAATATTCGCCCTTCTCGCAGTGGCATTTGCTTCGCCTTATACTTCCGAAGAGTCGGTTGTGGAAGGCGACCCCACTCTTACAATACTCGTGGACAACTCAACTTCATTTTCCATGTTCGATTCCTCGATTTCGGAAAATCTCATAAATGGGTTGGAAGGAAGGCTTCCTACCGAGGTAAGGACCATAGGCATCGGGGAAAGCTCTCCGTTGGGCGATGCCCTGCTGTCAAATCTCAAGGGAAATGACAACATACTGCTTGTAAGCGACGGCAACAGCAACAAGGGCAGGGAACTTGGGGACATGATGCTGTTTGCATCGATGCTGAACTCAACTGTCAACTCACTGGACATGGAGCCGGTGCATTCAGATGTTCGCGTAAAAATTGTTGGTCCCAGGGAAGTCATTGTTGATTCTGACACGGAATTCCTTCTCGACATAAACAAGGCGGGTGAAGTTGACTACGAGGTTTCAGTTGATGTGGATGGCCAGCAAATCCTGAAGGAGAAGAATGCCGAGACAAAAAAATTCAAGCTGAAGCTTGATGAAGGGTTCCACAGGATTACGGCAACTGCAACGGCCAGCGATTTCTTCCCGCAGAACAATGTTTTCTACAAGACAGTAAAGGTTGTGCCAAGGCCGAGGCTTCTCTATATCACAAAGAAGGACTCGCCGTTCCTGAAAAACCTTCAGAGCATTTATGATGTCAAGGCAGAGGACAAGGTGCCGGAGCGTATTGAGGGATTTTCTGCAGTTGTGCTGAACAACCTTGAGGCGGCAGAGATAGAGCCCCGTTTCAGCACATTATCTGATTATGTTTCGGAGGGCAACGGCCTTGTGGTAATTGGCGGCGATAAGTCATTCGCACGCGGCTCATACAAGGACAATGTAATAGAATCGCTAATGCCTGTCAAAGTAGGCGAGGGTGAAAAGAGGACGGAAAGCAAGATGAACATAATGATTGTCATTGACATCTCCGAAAGCACTGGCCTTTCCGCAGGCTCAAGCGCCTCCATAGATGTTGAAAAATCCCTTGCAATTGACATACTCAGGGACATAGGGGCTACCCATAAGGTCGGGGTAATAGCATTCAACCACAATGCATTCCAGGTAAGCCCGCTGGGAGTGAAATCAGAGCATCCTGAAATGGTCTCAAAAATTGCAAGCCTTCGCGATACTGGCGGTACACTTGTGTATGCCGGATTAAGGAAGGCAGTTTACGCCCTCCAAAGCGCCCAGGGCTCAAAAAACATAATAGTGATATCCGATGGTGTGACGCAGCATCCTGAAAATGCATTGGAGGAAGCAAGAGAAGCTGCAAAGAACGGCATAAAAACATATACTGTAAGCGTTGGTGACAGGACAAATGAGCCATTCATGAAGGCCCTTGCGTCTGCCGGCGATGGCATTTACTACAGGCCTTCAGAAAAGCAAAATCTTAAAATACTGTTCGGTGATGTGGAGGAGGACTTGGACGACAAGAAGATTAGTGTCACAATTACGAACTCAAATGAATTCATCACAAAAAACATTGGAGTGTCGGCCATGATATCGGGCTATAATTTCGTTGTGCCGAAGGAGATTGCAAAAGTGCTGGTTTCGACAAACACCGGCGACCCCCTAATCACGGCGTGGAGGTATGGACTCGGGAATGTTGTTGCATACACTACAGACGATGGTTCCCAATGGTCAGGTTCAATGCTGTCAAAGGATAACTTTAAATTGCTGATAAGGATGGTGAACTTTGCAGTCGGAGACCCATCAAGGACAATGAAGTCAGACATAGATGTAAGGGACACCACCGTTGGAGACCCAACAACCGTTACGGTTACCGGAGACAAGACGCCTTCCGGGCTTGATTTTTCCAAGGTGGATAACGGCGTTTATGTTGCCCAGTTCACCTCAAACTCAACCGGATTTCATGATGTCATGGATGCGGTTGTTGCAGTTAACTATCCTCTGGAATATGACTATGTTGGCATGAATACAGATATGGCAGACATTGTATCAACTGTAGGCGGAAGTGTATTTGACCCCAGGGATATTGACAGGATAGTGGAAACCGTGAAAAAGAACTCAAGGCGAACAACGGTGCATACGGTTGAGTACAAATGGCCGCTGTTAATTGCATTAATGGTTATACTTTTAACCGAGATTGCGTTCAGGAAGCTTAGGGAATTAAAGGCGTGGAGGTCTGGAAAATGGCAGTAATGAATCGCGACTTGAACTTTACCTTTCTGGTTCTTATCATAGTTACCCTGATAATCTTTGTCGGATTCACCACATTTTACCAGATGAGGTTCTACAACCTTACCGAGGATTACCGCACAAAGCTTGCCCAGCTTGAGAAAGTCACAAATGAGCTTCAGGTTAACAGGAACATCCTCAACGAAACAAGCGTGGAATTGGAGGTTCGTGAAGAGCGCGCTTCTGACCTGCAGTCAAAGTACGACAGCCTGCGAACAGACAAGGAAAAGGTTGAGAATGAAAGAAACAAGCTTCAGGCGGATTTAAGGGATGCCCAGAATGAGATTGCGGACAGGATTGCAAGGATGCTTCAGATGGAGCAGGACCTTGCGGCCAAGACTGCGGAAATAGCAAACAAGGAATCGGAGATAACTGAGCTGAAAGAAGATGTTAACGATTGCGAGGCAGATTATAATGCATGCACTGCACAAAAAGCGCTGTGCACCTGCCCATAAAGGCAAAACATGAAGAACTTTGCAAGGGTAATGAGGGAAATCAACCTTATAATAAACTCCATCATAATATTTGACAAGTTCCTGAACTCATTGGTGGTGTTCCTTTCCTTCTACCTAGCCTTGATTCTGATAGGGATTAATCCTTTCTACGCCGCAATACCGGGCATTATGTTCTTCGTGATTACAGTCTACCTTGACTTTGACAAGAGCAAGGCACTTCTAGTTGAGCAAAAATACCCCCATCTGAATGAAAAGCTCAGGACGGCATTTGACAATGTGTATGTTGAAAACGAGATAGCGTATGACCTCGAAACCGATGTGACAGGCGACCTTAGGAAGGTGCACGTGTCAGCTTTCATAGACACAAAGAAAACATCCTATAAGACAACAGCGGTTGTGGCCCTTTGCTTTGCTGTACTTCTAATATCCGCTTTCGGCTTCAGGTTCCTTGATGTCAATGTGTTATTCAGGGACAACCTGTTCAGCTATTTTGAGGGGGGTGATGAGCCCGGAGCTCCGTCAGACGTGATGTCTGCAGGAAAGGGCGAAAGCAAAGACATTTATGGTGAGGAAAAGCTTGCCGAGCTGGGCAATGAGGAGCTTGAGCTGAATTTAAAGGCTGTTAACTACGAGGTTTTGAGCGGAAACGGGTACAATGAACCCCCTGATGTGGATTTTGAGGATACTTTTCCCGACAATATCTGCGCGGATGATGCAGGTGGATGCGGCAACCAGGATTATAGTGAAGACAAGACCCCTGTGGAGCATGCGGAGCTTGTGAAAAAATATTTTTTGAACATTGCAAAATGAGGTGGAAAAATGAAAAATTATAAGCACGTTTTCGACACCCTCCAGAAGGAGATTGGAAGGGTCGTCATAGGCCAGGAAGCCATTGTCGAGCAGATTCTTATTGCGATGATAGCTGACGGAAATGCGCTGCTTGAAGGCTACCCCGGGCTGGCAAAGACGCTGTCGATAAGGACGCTTGCAGACCTGATGGACCTGAAGTTCAGCAGAATCCAGAATACACCTGACCTGATGCCATCGGACATTACCGGAACTTACATCATTGAGGAAGTTTCCGGAAAAAGGAATTTCAAGTTCCAGAAAGGGCCTGTGTTCGCAAACATAGTGCTTGCGGATGAGATAAACAGGGCAACCCCCAAAACACAGTCCGCTTTGCTTGAGGCAATGCAGGAGCGTCAGGTTACCGTCGGAAATACCACCTATAAGCTTGATATGCCATTTTTTGTGCTAGCCACGCAAAACCCTATCGAGCAGGAGGGAACATACCCATTGCCGGAAGCCCAGGCAGACAGGTTTTTGCTCAAAATAAAGGTAACTTACCCTTCATTTGAGGAGGAGCAGAAGATTGTGGACATTTACACTTCAGGCGTGCAGGTTCCGAAGATGAAGGTTTTGCTGAACAAGCAGCACCTCGACCACCTTCAGTCAGTTGCAAGGCAGGTTCCGATTGCCAAGGACATAAAGATAAAAGCCCTCAAGCTTATTGAGGCAACGAGAACGAAAAAAGACCTCATACAGTACGGCGCTTCACCGCGAGCATCCATAGGGCTTATACTTGCATCAAAGGCAAGGGCTTTGATAAAGGGCAGGAACTATGTAAGCTCAGAGGACATAGAAACACTGGCATACCCCGTACTCAGGCACCGCATTGTGCTTAATTTCGAGGCCGAAAGAAAGGGCATGACAACGGACGATGCCGTAAAGGAGCTTCTGAAGAAAGCAAAATGATTGATACAAATTTCCTGAACTCTCTTGGCAGGTTTAGCCTTATAGTGAACAAGAGGGTTACCTCCAACTATACCGGCCAGAAGAAGTCCTTTGCCGTAGGTCGGGGAATGCTTTTCAAGGACCACAGGATGTATGCGCCAGGAGACGATTTCAGGAGCATTGACTGGAAGGTATTCGCAAGAACAGACCACCTGTACATAAAAAACTACGAAGAGGAAAGAAGCGCCACCGTTCATGTAATAGTTGACAAGTCATCTTCCATGAACTTCGGAAAGCCGCTTTCAAAGTTTGAATATGCATCCATGATTGGCGTTGGCTTTGCCTATCTTGGCATGAAGGACAACTCCAGAGTGCAGTTTTCCACATTTTCAGATGACATTGACATATTCCAGCCGAGAAGGGGGTTGTCCCAGACAGTTTCAATGGTCCACTACCTGAATGACACCAAAACCCAGGGCTATTCAAAGCTCAATGACGCATTGAAAAAATACCGCAGGTTCCTGAATTCAAGGTCGCTTGTAATCTTAATATCTGATTTCCTCGTGGATAAAAGCGAGATTAAGGAGTCGTTATGCCTTCTTGGAAAGACCGAGGCAAAAATAATCCAGGTTCTTGACCCCGTGGAGAAAAACATGTCGCTTTCAGGAGACTTTGACTTAAGGGATTCGGAAACCGGCCTTAAGCTGCGCTCTTTCATAACGCCAAGGCTGAAGTCATACTATCAGGAGGCATTGGAAGAGCATTCAAATGCCATAGAGAAGGAGTGCTCTGCCCTTGGATTGAATTTCTACCAGATAACTACAGACACTCCGATATTTGACGCCTTTTTCAGGATGCTGGCGAGATAAACATTCCACTATTTCTTATAATTCCCGAGAATCCTGTTAATATATCTCTGCTTGCCCGTGGTAGGCCTCGAAAATGAAAACCTTGGAAACTTAATGTTTCTTAGCCTGTCCTTGGGCATATAGTAAATCACAAGGCCAACAAGTATTGCAATCATTATGTATGATGCCATTTTCAGGCTTGATGAGCCCGAAATACCAAGAGTATTTCCGGTTATTCCCAAAAGGCCCTGCTGTATCCTTTTTGCCAGCGGCCTGTTGTCTTTTATATAAATATCCTTGAGGAATTTGTCGTCTCCAACTGCACCTTCCGGAAGCGATACCGAGTATGTTCCCGAAGGCACTTCGCGCGATAAGTCTATAATATCATGAGCCCCGGGCTCAAGTGAAATATCGCGCGTCAGCATTATCTTCTTTCCATCTCCCTCAAGAATTATGGTTGTCTTGTTCTCAAACAGCACATTGCCTGTATTTGTTATGGTCACTATCTGGTCTTCATACTTTGCCTGAATCTCCACTACCTGCTTGATGTAAAACCTGCTCTCCCCGCTTATGCCCCCAACCGAGCCTTTTATGGTGTATGTTCCCGGCATGGCAAAATCTTCCATGGAAAAGGCGGATATTATGCCTGACATGGTTTCCATTGATTGTATGGTGGTTCCTTTCGGATTCCTTATTTCAGTCTTTACGGGTATCTTCATTATCTCTTCGGCCTGGTCATAAACTGCTATCCTGAACTCAACCGAGCTTTTTGGCATGAACTCCTTGCCATTTATGATAACCTGCATTGATGATGCCTTTGGAAGAAGATTGAATGGAACCTTTGTTGACCCCTCATTTAAATCGCCATCACGTACCATAAGCACAATCTCTTTTTTCCCCGACTTTGATGCTTGCTTAATCGGGAGGCTGTAGCTGAAACCCTCCTTTGCCTCCAGGATTTTAGTTTCGTCATCAAGCGTTACATGCAATGTTGCGTTTCTGAGCGAAGCTCCGGATTTCTTCCTGATTGAACCGGACAGCTTTACCGCTTCGCCTGGCTTGTACTCAAGCTTGTCGGAAACCGAATCTATGAGTATTTCATTCGTTACCTTGAAGCCTGATGAACTTTCCTGGGATTTCGCATTGCCGTCAAGGCTGTCAACCGATAAGGTGATATGGCAGTCCCCTATAAGCGACTGGGAAGCAGTGTAATCAGGAACCGTAATCTTTGATGGTGAGCCGCTGTCTATAGGCGTTACATAGTACAGCACCGAACGCGAATTGCAGTCAATTGACACTTTAAGGAGGCCTGGCTCGGTATTCGTAAGCGCAACCTCAACAGGTATCTTGTCCCCAAGGTTGTAATACTCTTTCAAGGGGCCTGAAAAGTCAGCATCAGCATAAGCAATCGGCAGGAGAAGTATTAATACGCCCAAAAATGCAAGTTTCATGGGGGGCATATGTTGCCTATTGCTTAAATAATTTGTGGTGATATAACAAGAGGTACGTTTTAATTCAATAAAATATGTGGCTTGCTATTTAGAAGAGGAGGACACTATTAATCAATAAGTTATGCCCTCTTCTAATACACCATCACAACAAAGCTTAAATATTTCCTGATGCCCGGCATGGCATAATGGACAGTGGCATATTCAAAAGAGGACCCGGATACTATCTTAAGAAGTTCATGTCTGCATCAAGGCTTGTGCTTTTCTCAAGGTTCAGGGCAAACATTTTGCTTATTGTTGTTCTTGTAGGTATAGCAGTTTATGCAGGATACCTAATTGCACCTTCCAAAGGCAACAGCCCAACTGCATATGTTTCATTGAGTACAGCCCTAGAAGAAAAATCATGTCCTGCATGCCCGGAAGCTGAAGTTCCGGAGATAAACAAAACCGAATGCGTGCCTGAGAAAATAAACACCATATATTACCAGTGCTCAGATGGTCTGCTTGTCAATGACACCGAGTACTGCAACGTGATGCCCAATATAACCTCTCCCGATTATGGGTATACTGATGGATTTACCCTGTCCATAGATGGAATCACCTTTGTGGAGGAAGACAGGGAGCAGCAGCTTTACAGGATTAAATGGATTAATTATACTATCCTAAACCAGGGCAAACACGACATTGTGCCACTGATAGAGGTAAGGGTTTATGACAAATGGGACCAAAAAATTGCAGCCCAATATCCCCAAAAAGTAATACAGACTACCGATGTTCTTACCAGCGGCGAATATCTAAGGTCCAGCGTGGTGTCAAACATAGTTTTCAGCAAACTGCCAAAGACCGTGCGCCTTTCCCTCAAGAACAAGATGGACGAAAAAGGGGAAGGAATTCTTGCAGTAACAACAACCCTCCGGGAATAGTAACGTCAATTTTAAATAGGGGCGTAATTACCCTTGCCCCATGAAGAGGTTTATTCAAATTGCAGCTGTACTGTCAGTGACTGCCATAGCTATTATGGTGCTGTTCGTTTTTCTGGCATTACCATCTAACTCAATGTCTTCCTGCCTGGGCAAGGATAATGGCCTTATGATAGGCGAATGCATTTCTGAACTTGCATTGGAGAAGAATGATGCCTCGCTATGCAGCAATATTTCTCTTGAGGATATCAGAAACAGCTGCGTGGCGGATGTTGCAATAAAAAGCAACAATGCAACCCTTTGCCAGGAGTCAGGAAAATCTGTAAACTACTGCCTTGAAAACATTGCCGTAATAAGCGGAAATGGCGAAATCTGCAACTCAATTGGGGATGTATACTGGGCTGACCTCTGCCACCTGGAGACATCAAAAAATACCCTGGAACAGTCCCATTGCCTGAGCATTAACAACAGCATGTCCAGAGACGAGTGCTTTAGCCATATTGCCATAAACCGCTCAGTGGATTCCCTTTGTTCCAGCATAAAAGACAGGGCATCGGCAGACAAATGTTACATCTCTGTGGCTTCAAGCACCCTCAATGTTTCCATGTGCAACAGCATACCCAATCTGGTATCGAGGTTTGGAAACTGCTATCTGAAGATTGCGAAGCTGTCAGGTAATCCATCCATTTGCGACCAGATACGAGTTGCAGCTATCAGGGATATCTGCAAGAGCCATTTTGCAGCATGAAAACTCGGCTATTCATGGAGTCTATATATTATACTATAATCCTGCCTATACAGAAGGAAACATACTTACTGGAAAAGTTATTACATAAAGTATATAATCCAAGATATATCTTTAATCACACTAACTAACCGTAAAATTTAAATAGGATGGGTTGTCGGGGGTAAAGGAAGGAAAGTCTAGGCTAGAGTTTCCCGTCAATATAACGCTTAAACACGGAGGTGTTTATATGAGATTAAATAAGGCAATAAAAAAAATCGTTGCCCTAGGAACCGGTGCAACCATGGTGGGTGCAACATTCTTGGGAGCAATGGCAGCAGCTGATTTGGCTGATTATCCAAGCCCGTTTATTAAAGACGGAAAGTTTTCAGGTGTTCTTGTCGTTGGAGACAAAGCAGCAGCTGAAGACATTATCGGTGTGACCGATATCCTTGGAAGTCTGCAATTCTCAGCGACAAAGAAAGTCGGCGTCAGCACTACTGCGGGAGTATCCGTAGAGGGTGATGCATGGAAGGTTGGCACAAGCTCCAAGAAGTTAGAGATGGGAGAATACCTCGACACTGGAATAAACTACGAGACCTTCAAGAACATTACCAAGTTCATTGACGGCACCAATCTGAAATCCCTCAAGAGCGGTGAGATTGTTACCAACAAGGGAACTGCAAAGTACAACCAGTACTTGCGCTTTGATGCCCAGAACTCGGAGTATGTGATCTTTACCGAAAATGACGACGATGTCACGGCAGACTTCGTTTACATTGCGTCCGGGACAACAGTTGCAAGATACGACCTGGAGTTTACGTCTTCTTTCGACACAGACGTTGAAGACAGCACAGGTTCTTCATCTACAACCGGATTGTTCTTGGGAGACTACGAGGACGAGAACATAAAGATACTTACCACCGATTACTCTGTTGTCAAGGCAAGAAGGACAAGCCTTGCAAATGACGACAGCGTTGAGCTTACCCTTATGGG
>JACQSR010000010.1 GCA_016211215.1 Candidatus Woesearchaeota archaeon | reverse complement strand
CTGGCGAACTGCACAAACCATTCCCCAAGAGCCTGCTTTGCGTCTGGCATAACGCATCCGCCAGTGCATTATATATAAATTTTTCTGAACTTTTTGGAGAATTTCTCCCATTTGCAAAAAATTTATAAAGAATTTCTCAATTATACCACACACAAGCCAAAAAAACATGCTGAATATAAATTCGTCTAAAACGCGCGACGGAATGCGCGTCTCTTTTAGGGGGAAAAACTACGGCATTGCGTATCCTGGAAAAAAATGGGAAAAAATTCCCCGGGACTTGCAGGAGACGCTTGTGCGGAACATCGCGCTTGTGTCCACCATACACCTTCCCGTAGTTCTGGAAGAAAAAAAGATAAGGTACAACACCGGTTTTCCAATCTTTGAATCCATGTTCTACCAAAACATGATTTATGACATTCCAAGCTGCACCATGTTCAACGGCCGCAGGGCATCCGAAGCCATAAGGGACTTCATGAATGTTGATTTTGAGTTCAGCGACTACGAATTTTCCATTCCGGATACAAGTTACGATGCAGGCGACAATGTTGTGATACCATTCACATTCGGAAAGGACAGCCTCCTTACATTTGCACTTTGCAGGGAATTGGGACTGAAGCAGAGCCTGGTGCACGTCGAGGAGCCCATGTTCAGGCACGAGATGCCCCAGAAAGACATTCTGTCAGGAAAACTGAAGAAGGAATTTAACGCTGATGTTGAGCGCCTCACCCACAAAACCGGCCTTTTCAGGGACATGGCCCATCTCGGCGTCGACAAGAAGGAATTTGGCTGGGGCCACCAGACGACCGAGTATTCTCTTTTAATGGTCCCCTACCTTGTAAACCGGAAGGCAAGGCTTGTTTTGTTCGGCAATGAGCAGGACAACAACTACTATATATACGACGATGAAGGTTTCATATGCTACCCCTCGTTTGACCAGTCTTCATCCTGGACCCAGCAGCAGGACGCGATGGTAAAAATTCTCACAGGAAATAACGCAGGAGTATCCAGCTTAATCGAGCCCCTTAATGATTTTGCAATACTCAAAATACTGCACCAACGCTACCCCCGGCTCGCAAAATACCAGATGAGCTGCTTTTCAGACAAAACCGGAAAGAGGTGGTGCCAGCACTGCAGCAAGTGCGCGAGGAGCTACATCAACCTCTCTGCAGCAGGCGCGGATTTAAAATCACTTGGAATAACCACGAACATGCTCGAAAAAAAATTCAGGAATTATTACACGGTGTTCTCCGGCTCGAAGCTTGATGGATTTGACGCATCGGCAGTTGCGCGTGACGAGCAGCTTTTTTCATTTTACCTCGCATACAAAAACGGCGCAAAGGGCTATCTCATGGACGAGTTCAAGAAAAAATACCTCAGGGAAGTAAGGAAAAACGAAGACATCCTGTCAAAAAAATATTTGAGAGTTCACGAGCCAAAAACCATCCCGGCCGACCTTAAGAGGCAGGTTCTGTCAATTTTCAGGGAAGAGCTATGAATCTCAAAATCAGGCAGACGCAGACAGGATATTCAATAGCATACGACGGAAAGGAATATCCCATGTCATTCCCGAAAAACATCTGGCAGGCCTTCCCGAAGGGTGTAAAAGACATATTCACTGACAATATGGCATTCATGGAGACCATCGAAATGCCCGTCCTTCTTTCAGAAGATACCTGCGAGTACAACATCCCGGAGCCTTTCCTCAAATCAGTCTACTTCAAGGCCCTTCTCCAGCACATTCCGTTTTCCTCCGATGTGGATAATAAGCCCGCAGCTGAAAGAATCAAAAAATGCCTTAAAGTAAGCTATCAATTTTCCGGACCGATGAGGGTTCCTGGAAAAAATTTTGATACCGATGAAAGGGCTGCCGTGCTCCTGACATTCGGAAAAGACAGCATGCTCAGCTACGCGCTCTGCAAGGAGATTGGGCTGAACCCCGTTGCTGCTGCAGTATTTGAGGGGGGATTGCCTGTCGAAAACTCCCACCGCAAAAAGCTTATTGACCGCTTCAACAGGGAGTTCAGGGCAAATGTCCACATAATAAAAGATAGCACAGTCCCCCTCGGCGATTATTCTCATCATGGCCTGAAAAAAACCCAGTTTGGATACTCAAACGCCCTGTCAGCATACGCCCTCGTGATGCTTCCCCTGAACAGCTATTACCGCGCACGCTATACTGTGTTGGGAAATGAACAGAGCTGCAGCGACTATTATATCACAAAAGATGGCTACAGGGCATTCCCGGTCTACGACCAGTCCTCCATGTTCACCAAGCAGTGCGATTTGATAACGAAAGCCATGAGCGCCGGCGCTGTATCCACCTTGTCAGTCATTGAGCCGATTCACGAGCTTGCTGTGATGAAGATACTCCACTCAAGGTATCCCAAATACGCAAAATACCAGATGAGCTGCTTCCCCGACGACCACAAAGGCGGCAAAAGCAACAGGTGGTGCCAGCACTGCAGCAAGTGCGCGAGGATGTCAATATTCTGCATGGCCCTTGGCATCGACCTGAAAAATCTGGGCATCACTGAAGATATGCTATCCAGGGACAGGGCAGGATTATTCAGCCTTTTTGGAAGCGCAAAAGGCGATGTTAGCTTTGACATAAGCGGCCTTGGGAGGGATGAGCAGCTTTTTTCATTTTACCTCGCATGCAAAAACGGCGCAAAGGGCTATCTTATCGACAGATTCAGGCAAACCCTTCTCAGAGAGGCAAAATCAAGGGAGGACGTGCTCCACAAAAAATTCTTCGGCGTGCACCCAAGCAACACCATACCGGGTAAGCTTCTTCCGGCCCTTAAGTCCATATACAGGGAGGAGCTTCAATGAAGGAATCTGCGCTGGTTTTATGCCAGGACTTCTTTGACACGACCTCGGGAAAGACAACCCACGGGCTTGTAAGGCACTCCGAGAGGTACGAAATAAAGGGAATAATAGACTCCAATCACGCAGGGGAAGATGCAGGTTTGGTTCTCGACGGAAAGCCGAATGGCATTAAATTTTTCTCCTCACTCGGCGAAGCCATTAAAAAAAACGGGCACGCTGACAACCTGATTGTGGGTGTTTCCCCGGACGGAGGAACTCTGCCGGAATCCCTCAGAAGCATAATTCTTGAAGCAATAGGTGTGAAGATGAGCATTGTTTCCGGCCTGCACACCTTCCTTTCCGAGGATAAGGAGTTCAGCGATGCGGCAAGGGAAAACGGGGTAGAGCTAATAGATGTCAGGAAGCCCAAAAAAAATCTCCACTTCTTCTCCGGAAAGATTGAGGAAGTTGCTTCGCTCAAAGTTGCGGTGCTTGGAACAGACTCTGCTATCGGGAAGAGGACAACCGCGATAAAGCTGGTTGAAGAGCTTAATGCGCGCAGAGTTAAGGCTGTATTAATCGGGACAGGCCAGACTGCATGGATGCAGGGAGCAAAGTATTCCATAGTTTTTGATTCCATCATCAACGATTATGTTACCGGGGAGATTGAGCATGCCGTTCATTCCGCATTCATCAGCGAAAAGCCGGATGTCATTGTCATAGAGGGCCAGGGCGCAATACTTCACCCGGCCTACAGCGCTGGCTTCGAAATAATCTGCGGCGCAAGGCCGGATGCAATAATCGTGCAGCACGCCCCGAAAAGAAAATTTCTCGACGGATTCTCCTACCCCATGCCGGAGCTGAAAAAAACAATAGGCATACTTAACATTCTCTCCGACGGCAAAGTCGCTGCCATAACCATAAACCACGAAGGCATGAACAATAAGGAGATTGATGACTCCATTTCAGAATATGAAAAAGAATATAAAATTCCATGCTATGACCCTTTGCGCGATGGAAATTCGAAAATAATCGAAATGTTTTTAAATAGACTAATCAAAAAGTAAAAATAGCACAGAGGTGCACATCATTCATGCAGATTAACAAGAGCGTAACAACCCTCATTGAATTTGAAAAGGGGCACACGTGTCACAATGATTTTCTGATCATGGACGAACTTGACAGGGTTCCCATGACTACGGTGAAAAAAAAGGAAATTGCTGTAAAGTATTGTGACAGGAAGATTCTCGGGGCTAATGATATACTCTTCTTGGAAAAGTCTTCAGTTGCCGATGTCAGGATGCGCATTTTCGAGCCGGACGGCACCGAAGCCTTCATGTGCGGGAACGGGATAATCTACGTGGCCGACTACCTTAGAAGGAAAAATGGCTTTGAAAAGATGAGGATCGAGACTCTTGCGGGCGTCAGGGAGGTCTCGCTTCAGAACGGGATTTGGGTTGTTGACATGGGCCAGCTAAAGACAAAGGCATGGGAAGTCCCGATAAAGTCTGAGCGCAATGATATTTTCATCAACAAGCAGATTAAAGTCGGATTCAAGAAGTTCAACATCTCAATAGTGAACTCAGGAGAGCCCCATGCGGTAATTTTCCTCGAGAAGAACAGCCTCTACTATAACGACCTGGACAAGATAAACGTGGAGCTGTTCGGCAGGATGATAAGGGAGAGTGAATTGTTCCCCGTAGGCGTAAATGTCAACTTTGTTCAGAAGATTAACGAAAGAACGATAGCGGTAAGGACATACGAGCGAGGTGTGGAAGGGGAGACATACGCATGCGGCACAGGCTCTGTGGCATCCGTCGGTGTTGCCAGGCTTCTAGGCCTTCTGAACTCCGAGGAAGTTGAAGTGGTTAACAGGGGCGGCACCCACCACGTCGAGTTTTCAGACAACAGGCTTTTGCTCAAGGGAGTTCCTGTAACACTGTACCGCGGCATGATTGAGATTTAGTTTCTCGCAATGTTTATAAAGTTCTGAAATTGCTTTCCTGCATGGTTTACTTCAGCAGGCTAAGGAAATCCCCGGTTTACGACTCAAACGGAAGGGAGATTGGCAGGCTAAAGGACCTCATCTTTCTGGATGGCAAGGAAAACGCTGAGATTACCCATTTCACACACGCCAATGAGGACAAGATTGAGAGAAAGATCAGGTGGTCTCTCGTCGAGGAAATCAAGGGCGACAAGCTTTCCCCTAACGGCCCCATATCCCTCAGGCTAAACTCAAGGAAACTGGATATCCAGCCGTTTTTCGTCAAGGACTCGGACCTCAGGGTTTCCGGGCTCCTGGACAGGCAGGTTGTAGATGTCAATGGATTGAAAGTTGTCCGCATAAATGACATGTTTCTCGCAAAAGTCACCGGCAAGTTCAGCATAATAGCAGTTTGCATAGGCCCAAGGAGCTTTTTCAGGCGCCTTGGATTTTTCCCGTCGTGGATAAGCAACCATGCAAAGGAGCACATCATCCCCTGGAAATCCGTTGAGGCCCTGCATTATCCCCTTAGGGACCTCCACTTAAGAGTTCAGCGCCAGAAAATTGCGGACCTGCACCCCGAGGACATAGCAGATATCATGGAAGACCTGAATCCAAAGGAGGCAACCCTCATCTTCAACTCCCTTACCAAGAAAAAGGCGGCAAGGACGCTGATTGAGCTCGAATCAGACACCCAGACAAGCATCATCAGGGACTTCAAGAGGAAAAGGATTGTGGAATTCCTCGAGGAGATTCCCCCCGAACAGGCCGCGGATATCCTGGCACTGTTCCCAAAGGCGAAGCGCACTGAAATACTCACCATGATGGACAGGAAGACCGCATATCAAATCGGCAAGATACTCCTTTACCCCGAAGAATCTGCGGGAACCATTATGAAAACAGATTTTTTCGCGGTTCCGGAAATATTCACGGTAAAGCAGACAATTGAGTTCATAAGAAAAAACCCGCCAGCATCCGAAAGGCTGTACCATATTTACAGCGTTGATGCAGAGGGGAAGCTGACCGGAATAGTGCCAATACGCAGGATTCTGATTTCAGACCAGCGCAGCAGGATAAGCGACATAAAGAAACATGATGTGATTTACGTCGATACTACCACCAGCCATGAAGACATAGCAAAGACCATGTCGAGATACGACCTTTTCGTTCTGCCCGTGGTGTCAAAAACAAAGAAGATGGTCGGTGTTGTTACGGCAGATGACGTAATGACGGAAATAATGCCGGAGAGATGGAAATCGGAAAGGCACAAGGCGAGGAAAATCCACAACAATGGGGCTTCTTGAGAAAATAGGCTGGAAAAGGGCGCTCTTCATTATAGGCATTTTCGGCCCTGGCATCATAACGTCGCTTGTTGACAATGATGTTGGCGGAATAACCACATACTCTGTCGCAGGAGCAAGATTCCAGTACGGCCTTTTGTGGACGCTCATCCCAATAACGCTGCTCCTCATCATCGTACAGGAGATGTGCGCAAGAATGGGCGCAGTCTCCGGAAAGGGGCTGTCTGATTTGATAAGGGAAAATTTCGGCATCAAGGCCACATTCTTCATAATGGTGGGGCTTGTTTTTGCAAACCTCTTTGTCACCGTAGCTGATTTTGCCGGCATTGCGTCAATGGCGGGAATCTTCGGAATAAACAAGTATGTCCTTGTCATAAGCTCCGCAGCCATAATCTGGGTGCTGGTTGTCAGGCTGAATTACAAAATACTCGAGAAAGTCTTTCTCTTCCTTGGATTGTTTTACCTTACCTACATAGTATCCGGCATTCTCGCGCACCCCGATTGGGGCACTGTTGCAAGGGAAACATTTAATCCCTCATTTAGCCTCTCATCCGGCTATTGGATACTCCTCATTGCAGTCATAGGCACTACAATAACTCCCTGGATGCAGTTCTACCTTCAGTCCTCAATTGTCGAAAAGGGTGTAAAAAAAGAAAATTATAAGTACACCAGAACGGACGTAATAATCGGCTCGGTTATAACTGATGTGGTGTCTTTCTTCATAATCGTGGCAACCGCTGCTGTCTTGTTTCCCCATGGAATCCAGATTAATACTGCCCCTGAAGCCGCAATTGCCCTTGAGCCTTTTGCAGGCCGATACGCAACCCTTCTTTTTGCAGTCGGATTTCTTGCTGCCGGCCTTTTTGGTGCCTTCATCGTCCCGCTGGCTACATCATTTTATGTCTGCGAGGCTTTTGGATGGGAATCCGGAGTCAATAAAAAATTAGGGGAAGCCAAGATATTCTACATCCTTTTGACGCTTATTATCGGCTTGTCCGCATTCATAACCTTAATCCCGGAATCCAGGCTTATTGGCTTAATCCTTGCATCGCAGGTTGTAAATGGGCTGATACTCCCGATAATCCTTGCCACGATACTTATTTTGGTAAACAAAAAAAGCATTATGGGAAGCTATACAAACCCCCTTTGGCTCAACATAATATCCTGGGCAGGCTGTGCGCTGATAGTACTGTCCTCTGTTTTTATGGTAGGAGTCACTATTTTTGGCGGCTGATTTTCTTTTCCAAAAATATGCTCCCTATGTATCCGCACTTCTTGCAGAGGTACTTCCCAAACACGCCCATATAAGGCGTCATGCTGCCCTTGGACCTGCACTCGGGGCAGATGTAAATCTTAGAATCCTCAGTCATTCTCCACTCTTGGGGCAAGAATGAATGAGAGCATTACCCTGTCAACAGCCCTGTAATCTATCTTCAGGGGATAATCCTTGTTGAACTGGATTGTGACGTTGTCCGAAAGCTTCGAACCCCCAACCATCTTCTTCAGGTATTCGAGGGAGTATTTCGCCTTTACCTTCTCAGCCCCCGTAAGTGTTATCTTCGTGTCCTCATCTTCCCTGATTTCTATGTTTGCATGCGAAAGGTCGCCCTCGGATATTATTGAAAACTTTTTCCCTTCAACCAAAAAAGTAACTGAGTCTCCCACTATGTCCGCATCCTCCACTGCCTCATTGAGTATCATTGAAGAAGTTTGTATGCTGACAGGAAACTTAAGCTCCGGAATCCTCTGCTCCTTCTCGTCAACCTCTATAAGCGGAAGGCTGAATGTCCTTATGGATGTGCCCTTCAATTCCACCTTCAGCCTGTTGTCAGCCACCGAAAGTGTAAGCATGTCATTGGGTTTTGCCCTCCTGAGAATCTGCTTGAGATTTGCCATGTTTATCGCCAAGTCAACCTGCTGGGGCACATTGTACTCGGTGAATGACGAAGAAAGCAGCTTGAAAATCACCATTGCAACGTTTGCAGGGTCCATAGCCACAAGCTCTATGGCATCCTGCGTAATCTTGAATCTTCCTTCAGTAACCAGGTCGGATATAACAGAAACGCTCTCTTTCAGGTATCTCGGCTCTGCAAGTGTCAACTTCATAGGCATTAGGGATAAAAGCAGGTTTATATATCTTTCGAGACGATAATGAAATGGGCGCCGGCGCGGGGATATCCAACCATCCGGAAAACCGAAAGATATTTGAACCCCGAAGCCCTACTCGGGCACTAGGGTCTCAACCTAGCGGCTTAACCAGATTAGCCTACGCCGGCGCATTTTCTTTTGGATTTTTTTCTCTTAATAAAACAGTATGGCGATTTTTCGCAAGAAAAACGAAAAATACTGGTCAAAAAGTCATATAACAAACTCTATTTCCCATGAATGCCGTTTACAACAAGCTTTTAAACCAAAACAGATTCTCTACCGCCATGAAAATGCAAGAGGAATCCCATCTGAATGATAATTTCCTGATAGACGGATTCTACCTGGGCAGAGGGTATGGCTCTTCAATCAAAACAATTAGCGCCCTGCCAAAACCAGATGAAAAAGAGCCCCAGACCTTAGATGTAAGGGTGGAAATCAACGTACCTGTAATTAACACTCAACTCCAAAGTAAGGGGCTGATAAAACTTTTGGACAGCATTCCGGCAGACGATTTCGAACTGCCTTATATGCATAGGGCACCAACTGCCTCTGATTATGCTCTACTTTACAACTCAATACACCAGTTAGGCCCCTTTGACTTCTCTACAGAGTACCACTCAATCAAACCTAAAGATTTTTTGAGCTACATGGTGGGATACATAGAAGCAAACTTTGAAAAAAGGCTGTGGACTCGCAGGGCAGACTATTTTTTGCTGGACAGTGCCAAAGTTGATAAGAAATCAGCAAGATTAGATCTTATTGACTGGGTTGACCATATACCCCCTCCTAAGCCATTCTCGCTAAAGATTCTAAGAATAAGGTATAACGCAAGGTTGACTGTGACGTTTGAGCAGACATCAAGTGTGCCGCCTGGACGCCTTGAAAAGTTGGAGATATACCTGCGGCAAATCCAGCAAGGCAATGAATCACTTTCTTCTTTCGAAAAAAAGGCGTATTCTAAAATAAATATGGGAAAGTCTTAAAAATGTCCTCTGCAGATTAAAGATATGCCCGAACTTAAGCCCAACAAAAGCGCATTTCTTTACTTCTGGTATCTCATTGCCACCCTGATATTCCTCTTTTTGCTTCCAATCGCCCTATATTTGCTGCCGCCCATTACCACCCTCATCTTAGCATTATACCTGCTTTTCCTCGTCAACCGCTATTATCAGTTCAAAAAGGAAAAATATGTTTTCCACAGCGACAGGATTATCCGTTATGGCGGAGGCATTTTCTCTGACTACAAGACCGAAGTAATCATAAAAAATATAACTCAGGTTTCGCTTGTCAAGCCTTTTATTGAGAACAAGCTGTTTGGAACCGGCATGGTTCGCATCGAGACTTCCGGAGCTTCTGCCTCGGAGGAAATCCTCAAGTCCATTGACAAGCCAGACTATGCGTATGCATCAATCTCAAAACTGATGAAGTCCAGCGGCTTCAGGCTTTCAAAAAAAGAGCTTGTTCAGCAGGAATATCCTTCCCTTGCCGGAGTGTTCATTGACACACTTTCATTTTTCCTCGGCGGAATGGTAGTCTTCTGGTTTCTTGCGGGCCAGGCGCTTATACAAGCGGGCTACGGCTGGGTGATTGCATTATACATGGCACCCCTCGCAGCTTACAGCCTGCTCCGCTTCCTTGACCTGAGAACCCGTGTTTACAGGGTGTATGATGATGTTATCGAGTTCTCAGAAGGGTTCCTTACGAAGCATTACTCATTCATCCCTGCGGAAAACCTCTCTGATTCCTCGTTAAGCCAGGGAATAATTGACAGGATGATTGGAATTTATGATGTAATCATCAGCTGCCAGGGCGCAGGCAAGGAGATAGAGTTCAGGCACATGGCAAACGGGAAACTGCTTGAGAAAAACATTGACAGGCTGATAGCTTCAAAAAAAACCCAGAAAGCCGAGATAAAGGTTATCTCCGAGCTGAAAATGGATTTTGCAAAGACAATTGCGCTGCCGGTTATTTTTGGAGTAATTTTAATTCTTGCCTGGCTTGTCCTCTTGTCCCTGATTGGATTCCTGCCAGGCATTGGTTTTGTTTTGTTTTCAGTCTTTTTATTCATTTCAGCGCTGATAAAGTTTTTTGCAACGAGCTACCAAATCAGGCCGAAGAGCGTGGCATCAAGATTTGATTTCCTGAAAGTGCAGAACATCGAGTTCTCAAACGAGATGATAACTGCAGTTACCTTCCGGGAAAGCGTCATAGACAAGATTTTCGGCACGATGAGCATAAGGTTCTGGTCCATCGGCTCTTCCTCAGACATTACATTCTCAAATATCAGGAAAGACACCGCCATAATCAGGGAAATCATGAAAAGGTTCAGTTTCACCGGCATGAAAGGGGTTGAGATTCATTCCGGCTTTAGCATTGCTGAATGGGTTAAATCGAGAGTTTATCTCTTCTCTTTTATACTGCTGTTGCTTACGGCTTCCATAATTGGCATTTGGTTTTCCAAACTCGCCTTAATTCCCCTTTCAATTATCCTGTTGGGGCTTGCAATCATGATGCCCTACGCTTACCATTATTACAAGAGGTCTGTCATGTCTTTCCATGATGAATATCTGCACCTGCAGATAGGACTTTTGGTTCAGGAAGATTATTATGCAAAGTACAACAACATAAAGAGCATAACAACGGAGCATTATCCCCTTTCAGGCAAGGGTTCTGTCACGCTGAGCATTGCCGGGGAGCATATCGTTCAGCAGGGTGATTATGCAAGAAGCGCTTCAAACCTTGCAGCGATAAGGCTCATTGACAATATTTCTGAAATGGACGAGCTTATTGATTCCCTTCTGATGGGGAAAAAGGCTTCGCTAAGCCCAAAAGTCCTTGTTGAATGCAGGCCAATGGCCGCAAACACATTAACGTATGTTGGAGTGTTATCGGTAATTATTGCATCTGCGTCAGTTATTGCCCAAAGAGTATTCCAGTTTCCGGTTCTTTACATTCTTCCGATTGCATTCATTATCCCCTTCTCCATAATCATCTCTATTTTATGGGTAAAAATGATTTCCTACCAGATTGACAGCTGCCGTGTTGTTTCAAGGTACGGCATTATTTACAGGAGCCAGAAATCAATCATCTTCCAGAGGATTGCTCACATCAACGAATACAGCGGATTTCTCAACAAGCTCTTCGGCAACGGAACAGTGGCAGTCAACACAAAGGGAAGCTCGGCAGCAGAGATGTTTGTTGCAGACATCCCCAATTACAAAAAGTTTTATGAAACGCTGAAGAGGAATTATAAGTAGTCATTCTTTTGCAACTTTATCCCAGCCTCAAAAACCCGCCGTTGCTCATTATGTGTATTGTCTTTCCGAGCTTGTAGCCCTTCTCCTTTGCCAGGCTTGCCATCGCAGAAGTCATGTTCGGCTCCCCGTGAACAGGTATGATGTGCTCCGGCTTCACGAGGTTAATCATGTCTCTCAAATCCTCCCTTGCCGCGTGCCCGGAAACGTGTATGTCCTTGAACATCCTAAGCCCTTTTCCGGCCAGCTTTTCCTCAAGCTTTTTCCTGTTCCGTATGTTTACCGGCGACGGAATGACAGTGCATGAGAAGACCACTATGTCTTCATTTGAAAACCTGAAATTGTATTCACCAACCATTTTTGCAAGGGTTGCTTTTGGCTCGCCCTGATGGCCGGTTACAACAAGAAGCGATTTTCCGGCTTCAGACTTTGAAAGGTCCCTTAGAAATTTCCTGACCTTGTTGCCGTACTTGATTACCTTCACGTCCTCGGAAAACTTTGCAATTCCAACCTCCTCTGCTGCAGAGGTGTACTTTGCAAGCGACCTTCCCAAAAAGTATACCTTCCTGTTCATCTTTTTGCCAAACTCAACTATTGACTTCAGCCTTGCAATGTGGGACGAAAACGTAGTCACAATCATGAGCTTCCCTTCTGTGTTTTTTCCGAGCATCACGTCGCGTAGCATCTCGCGCGCCACGGCCTCCGAAGGCGTCTTTATGGCTTCGCCCGCGCGAAGGCACTCCATTATCACGCCAATTACTTTGCCGCTGTTTCCCAGCTCCTCAAGCCTCTTGTAATTCGGCTTCTTCCCTACTATTGGGTTGTCGTCAAATTTGAAGTCAGTCGCATAAATCAGTATGCCGTACTTTGTGTGTATTGCAATCATCACCGTTTCCGGTATGGAATGGGTTACCCCTATAAACTCAACCTGGATGTCCTTCGCAAGCTGAAATGTTGAATTCGGCTCCATTGTCTGCAATGGGTTTTTTATCTTCAGCTCCTCATCAGCCGCAATCGCCTTCACCACCGCGGCAGTGTAAGGCGTTACCATAATTGGGGCATTGTAGCGCTGCGCGCAGAAGGGAATCGAGCCTATGTGGTCCAGATGGGCATGCGTTGCGGTTATAAGGGACACCTTGTCGCGCCACTTTTCTATCACAGTGTCGTCTGGTATAACCCCTGCCTCCCTTAGCTGGCCCACGGAAACGCCTATGATATCCTCGTCATTGGTGAATTCTATGTAGTTGTCCACATGAAGACCCATGTCAAGTATGATTACGTGGTCATCAACCTTAACAGCAGTCATATTCTTGCCTATTTCATTATAGCCTCCAACCGCACATATCTCAATCATAAGAGGCTGGTCTAAATGCTATTATAAATAGGTTACTAAATAAAAGAAAAAGCAGGCAAAACCTACTTGTCCAAAAAGTCTTCCATCACGTCATCCACCAAAACCAGCGAATAAACGTCTTTTCCTCTCTTCTCTGCCATATTCATTGTTCTCCACCAACGAGATGAAATGATTTATACCTAACTTCCCCAAGGAGCATATAGTGAAAGGAGTATATAAAAATTATTGATTAAAAATACATCAAAATGAACAATTCTATATCTATTTTATCAAAAAAAGGCACATTTTACTGGTTTCTAAATCTCACCCGTGCTACGTTATAGTGATAAGCTCCTTGACCTGGTTCCTTGTCGTGCCCTCAAAAGTAAAATCATACGGCTTTGGATGATACCTGAACCTATCAGGCTTTGCAAGCATTTCCCTTGCAGCTGAAAGAAGCCTGCTCTCCTTTTCAGATGCCGACAAAAAAAACTCGTCCGACGGCTGCCTCTGCGCCCTCAGCCTAGAAATTTGCTCCCCGAAATAGTCCCTCAGGTATTTCTTGTCATGCTTCCCTTCCGAAAGGCCGGGGCGGATTTCCTCAATCGCCTCAAAATATTCCTCCCGGGAAAGAAGGACGCTGGTGGGCCTTGCCATGAGAATACCGTATGTAAACTTTCCCCCCGATGGCAATGAAGTCTTGCTGCCGGCAACATGATAACTCTCTTCCCCGTTGCCCGAAAGGGCATACATAAAAACAGTCTCAAATCCGCTGTTGCGCATCTTCCTCCTTACGCTTTTCTCGGTATGCTTTCCGGAAACATAAATTGGGATTTTTATCGTGGAGCCGGGAACTTGATATTCATACAAAAACTGAACCTGGCTTAATGCGTTGTCAAAAATCGGCTTAATGTTCTCCGGGTTTGGAGACTCCTCAAGCCCCATGACATTCTTTATGTTATGTGTCACAAGAGCCCTGAATTCTGCAATATCATACTCAGCAACGGTTTCGTCTATGTGTTTTACCCTTAAGTCCTTGTCTTCCGATATCATCTGGAATCCCAATATCAGCAGGTCTATGGGTTTCATGCTGTCCCTCACAAAATTCAGGAATCTTGAATCATTGGCGTCTATGCTTGAAACATCCTCGTTAAAGGCTGTGTTGCCGAGCATTATGTGCATAACCGGCTTTTCCGAAAATATGTCCATCACCTTGAAAATATCGTCAGCATACTTTGGCATAACCTCAAATGGCCTCTTCACCTGCACAATCTCCGGCTTGTAGTCTGCAATCTCGAGAATCAGCTGAAGATGGCCGCATCCGTAATCCAGCACGGATTGGGATGCATCAACGACCCCTATGTGGACCTTTCCCTTCTCATACCCCCCTTTCTTCATTATATCACCAATCAGCCGTGCCTCCTTTGCTGCGCCCCCAACACCCCATATCATAAAATAAGGCTCTGGATTTTCCAGATAATCCCCTATAACTCTGTCCAGAGTTCGGATTAAGTTTGTTTCCCTGCCCGGATTTTTGTAATTTGGATTTCTGGCTGCATTAAGCCAAAGATTTAAGCCAGCTCCAAGATACGCAACACCAGAAGAATATCCCCATTTGCGCCTGAACCGGTACGCAGCCATCCTGAGGATATTATCATCAGTAAATAGCCTCGCATGTGAAGGAAGCCCTTTCTCAACAAACAAATCATCTATGCTCTTAATCCCCATCTCAACATCTCTTTTCCAGTAATCACTGCTATAAGGAAATGTTCAGGAGTATATAAACATTTATCGGCTGGAATGGTAACATGGCCGGTTCTATTTTACCCCAAAAAGAGGAAAATAATAAAAAGAATGTAGGATTATTGGCAAATATGCAGGAAAAACACATCAAACTGGATTTCAAGGACAGGAAAATCCTGATGGAGCTTGACATGGACGCAAGGCAGTCCGCATCCTCAATTGCAAAAAAGGTCAGGCTGAGCAAGGATGTTGTCAACTACAGGATAAAGCGCATGGAATCCTTGGGCATCATAAAAGGGTACTATACTGTCCTCGACGTATCGAAGCTTGGCTACTACAACTTCCGTGTTTTCCTGAAATTTTACAATGTAACGCCGGAAAAAGAGGCGGAAATAATAAGCTACCTCCACAACCATCCTAGAGTGGGGTGGCTTGTCAGCGTCGACACCCATTGGGACGCAAACATGCTTGTCTGGGCAGAAAACATGTATGTGTTCAGGCGCTTCTGGAACGATTTCCTGAAACTGTACAAAAATTACCTTGAGGAGAAATGGATATCCATTATAACGGAGATGGTCCTATTTACTCGCGGATTCATGCTCGAGGAGGGGGAAAAATACCAGCCCAACAAGCAGGTGGTTGGTGGCTCGGAAGAAGTCGCTGACATTGATGATGCAGACTACCGGATACTCAATGTAATTGCCTCGAATGCAAGAACCCCCATCATCGAGATTGCGGAAAAAACAAAACTTTCTGCAAAAGTTGTGGAGTACAGGATAAAGAAGATGGTTGAAAAGAAAGTAATTCTCGGTTTCAAACTGCTCCCCAACCTTGACTTGCTCGGCGTCTCTTACTACAAGGTCCACCTGACGCTGCACAACATGACAGGCGCAAAGGAGCGCGAACTTATGACTTATGCGGAGATGCACCCGAACATTTACATCGTGGACGTCACAGTAGGAGGGGCAGATTTTGAAATCGAGCTTCTTGTGAAGAACATCCAGCAGTTCAGGGGCATTGTGGATGATATCAAGAGAAGATTCGCAGGCATCATCAGGAACATAGAATCATTCAACTACTACAAGGAGTACAAGTGGGTGTATATTCCTGTAGATGTAAAGCGGAGTTGAGATTTCTTCACTTCACTGCCAACTTAAGTTTTCCAGAAAAAACATGCGGAGTGCAGGATTCGAACCTGCGTAGGCACTAAGCCAATAGATGACTTACATTGTTTTTCATCGCACTCCGACGAGCACTCAACATTCAAATGCCTTGAGTCTATCCCGTTTGGCCGCTCCGGCAACTCCGCATGAGAAGCACGGATTCAGATTGTGTTTTAAAAGGTTGTGAAAAATTTACTAAGAAAAACGCGCTACTTCATCGTTCCCAATTTATTCTCGATGTCATCCAGCTCCGCTTCAAGCTTCTCAAGCTCGCTGATCTCCTTCCTCGGCGCTCTTCTCGGCTCAGCTTCCTTCGGCCCGGAAACTTTAGCCTGCCTTGCAATTTTCGGTGCCGGAGCCGGCTTCACGTCAACCTGCGGCAGAAGGTTCTTCAGCCTGCTTATCAGCGCAGCAGTCTGTTTAAGGTCCAGCCTTAGTTTCCTTATTGCCTCCTGTTTCTCTTGCCTTACAGCCTTGAAGCGCTCGTATTGCGCAAGGCCCTGAACCATTGTTTTTGAGGCTTCCAGCAGATTCCTCTTTAAGGCATCCGGATTATTTATGGATACAAAATAAGATACGTTCTCTGGTTTCTTTTTCATTGCTGAGCGAGAGCCCCCTCAATTTCATCAACCTTGCTTTCCGCGTCTGCAACGGTTGCTTCCCATGATTGCAGTTCCGAATCCTCCTGCTCCTTAAGCTCCTTCAGCCTGCCCAGCGCCTGCCTTGCCTCGCTGAGCCTGTTTTTTATAGAGTCAATTGCAGCAGCAACCTCCCTGTAATCATTAACCTTCACATAAACCGGCACGTTCATATCATTCATTTTCCCACCTCAAAAAGTGTCCTGTCAACTGAGATAATTTTCTTCTGCGCATCATTTACTGATTTCTGCCACCTGCCAAACAAAACTTCCTCCTCCTTTCTTGTCATCTCAAACTCCCCTATCTTTTTCTGGTACTCCCTCAGGTCCGCCCTTATTCCGTCAAGGTCTGCAATCAGCGTCCTAAAAGAATCCACCTTGATGAAAACCCCTTTCTGCCTGGGCATTTGTGTCCTTGCAGGCTCCTCGGGCATAACGTCTTTCGGCGCAAACTTGGGAACCGCTATCGGAGTTTCAAGCATTGGCGGAGGCATTGGCGGAATGTCGTCCTGCTCCTCAGAACGCCTTGATGCTTCCTGCTCCAAAGATTTTAAGCTTGGAATCTCCTCCGGAAAATCCGGCAGTTCTGGCAGCGGTGGCAGCTCAAAGTCATCTGCCCTTCTTTTTCTCCTCAGAAAATCAAACATTTACCACCACCATCCAATTAGGACTAAACTACACCAAGGATATTAAAAGTTTTACCACCATCTGATAATGGTAAAAATATCCTATGCTGCTTCGATACATTTTTATAATTAGCTTGGAGTCCAATCATAATGGAAAACGAGAATCAAATCCCCATCAGGGCCAAGGTTATCATAGAGGTTGTCGGCAAGCCGAAAGAGCACGTTGAAAAGGCCATTAAGGCGTACGTGGGTAAAATAAAGGAAGACAGCAGTTTTGTCATACTGCGGGAGGATTTTGCCGAACCCCTTGAAAAGGGCAGCCTTTGGTCAACCTTTGTGGAACTCGAGATGGCTGTTGACGGCATCACCGAGCTTGTGGGGTTCTGCTTTGACTACATGCCGTCATCCGTGGACATCATAAAACCCGAATCTATCTCCCTCACAAGCCGCAGCTTCAATGCAATCCTGAATGACCTTCAGGCAAAACTCCACAATGTTGACATGGTCGCAAAGAACAGGGCTGCCGAGATAGACCTTCTCAGGAGGAATCTCAAGACAACCATAGAGAACATGGTTGTGCTGGCCCTCGTCAACCGGGAATTTGAACTGCAGGAGCTTTCAAAACTCCTGAACATGGGTGATGAGGAGTTAAAGCCGTTCGTCGATGATTTGGAGAAAAACAATAAAGTTAAAAAAGAGGGTTTAAAGTACACGCTGGCAGATGGGAAACAAGGAAAAAATTGAGGCATTGCTGTTCTCTTCAGGAAAAAAGATGTCCGTAGAGGAGCTGATGAAGCTCTGCAGGCTTAGGGAGGACGATGTTCTTTCCGCGCTCAGGGAAGTTAAGGAAGATTATGACCGAAAGGGCGGTTCCTTCAAGCTTGTGGAAGAGGGCAGGGACTGGAAATTTGTCGTGAAAGAGGAATTCTTGCCACTGGTAAGCAAGATTGTCACGGAAACCGAGCTTCCGAAAACTGTGCTTGAGACATTGGCTGTAATTGCCTTTAGGTATCCTATTAAGCAGTCTGACTTAATCCATATGAGGACCAACAAGGCATACGACCACTTGGCATTGCTCGAGAACTCAGGGTATATAACCCGAGTCAAGTATGGCAGGACAAAGCTGATTAAGCTTACCCAGAAATTCTTCGAATACTTTGACCTTCCGCCCGAAAAGCTTAAGGAGAAGTTCGAATCATTTGATGAAATTGCAAAGGCGATTGAAATGAAGGAAGGCGAAATCAAGAAAATCAAGGAAGAGCAGAAGAGGAAAGCTGAAGATGTGGGAAAAGCTGCAAAAGAGGTTGACCTTGTTGACGAGGACGGCAATAAGGTAGAGCTCGAGGAATATGAATCGACTCCCATCGAGGTTGAAAAGGAGGAGGAAAAGGCTGAAGTCGAAGTTTTTGAGGAGCCTTCAGAAGAAGAGGCTCCTGAAAAAGAGCTTGAGGTTTATGATTCTGAGAAAAAAGAGGAAAGGACTGAAGAAGGGGAGCAATCTGAAGAAAAAGATGGAGAAGTAGAGGGAAAGGAAGAGCAGCCTGAAGAGGCTGAAGAAAAAGAAATGGAAGAGAAAGAAGAAGAACCGGAAGCAGAAGAAGAAAAGGAAGGGGAAGAAAAGCCAAAGAAGAAGGAAGATGGGGCCGTAGACAAAAGGGTGGAAGAGATTCTGCACCCAAAAAAAGAGGAAGAATGATGCTTTTGAGATGCCCTCAGTGCGGGCACACCATGAAATACCAGCCCCAGACTAAGTTCTTGAAAGACAATAAAAAATCCTGCGTTTATTGCGGGAAGAGCTTTTTGGCGAGAAAGGCGATAGTTAGGGCTTCTTAATGCTTTCCAGAAGATTCTTTGGAATACTTTTCCAGTTCTTTAATCAGCTTGGGGATTTCTGTGATTGCTTCCTTCACCGTTTCAATATCTATATCCTCGCCGTAATAATTTATTCCATTTCTTAATCGCCTATACCTGTCAAACTTTGCGGAAAGTGATTGTTCTTTCAGCACATCCCTCAAAAAGTACCCTATCGATTCGTGGTCCAGGAACTTATAGCCGTTCAGATATCCTATTGCTTCGCAATATTCCCTTAACCCCTCATACAGCTCCCTCAATATTGTCTTGGAAGAATTATTGCTTAGAGGTATAACTCTTGCAGTGTCAATTGCCTGAACCGAAGAGCCAAACAGGCTTGAAGCCCTTATTTTACTGGGCATGACTTTTTTTGATTTGCCTCCCCTTAAGCTGGCCTCAAAATTCATAAAACCTCCAGTTCACCGGACAATACAATCCCGTTGCAAATGCTGTTTACAAGATTGGGGCTTGACTTTTTTGCCCTATCCCAGGTTTTTTTGCTAAACTTATGCAGGCTTACCCCCCTATTTAAGATTTTTTCATATTTTTCCGGGAAAAATTCCTTTTCTATGTTTGATATCAGGCAGATGTCCACATCACTGCCCATGTCGTCTCTGGCAGCTGCATAGCTTCCAAACACAACAATAACCGGCAAATCGTATGCTTTTTCGAGGGCCTCTACGAGATTAGAGTCCCTGATTTTCTCCAGATTGGAGTACAATTTCAGGTTTAATGCTTTCTTTGACAATATCAGCTGATAAAAAGAGTATACCCCTCCTTTTTTTGAATCCAGAAACCCCCCTTTAACGAGCTTGTTAAGGTGCTGCCTTACAGTCGTGTGATTTATGCCCAGAATTCGGGAAAGCTCCCTAATGCTGAATTTCCTGTTTGGGTCTTCAAAAAACTGCCTTAAGATGGCTAATTCTCTTTCCATTTGGAAATATATATTTCCAGTTGTTTATAAATCTTTCCAATCCCCGGCATTGCGGGAAGAGTTTTTTGGTGAGAAAAGCCATAGTAAGCGCACCGATACCATAACACTTATAAACTCATAATTCTACTGGTTTACCGACGATAAAGTTGAATTTTATGGCAGACGAAAACACTCCGCAATTAGGGGAAAAAATACTCCAGCGTCCCATAGACCAGGAGATGAAATTATCCTACCTGGATTACTCCATGTCTGTGATAATCGGCAGGGCTTTGCCTGAGGTAAGAGACGGCTTAAAGCCTGTCCATAGACGAATCCTGTATGCAATGGGCAGGGCCGGGTTAAATTCAAACAAGCCGTACAGGAAGTCCGCCTTCATCGTTGGCCGCGTGCTTGCGGAGCTCCACCCGCACGGCGACCAGGCTGTTTACGATTCCATTGTCAGGATGGCGCAGCCATTCTCCCTGAGATACCCGCTTATTGATGGGCAGGGAAATTGGGGCTGTTTTACAGGAGATACCAAGGTTAAGCTGACTGACGGAAGGGACCTTTCTTTTGAAGAGCTTGTTAAGGAGCACGAGCAGGGCAAGAAGAATTACACATACACGGTAAACAGAACCGGGAATGTCTCGGTGGCTGAAATAAAAAATCCACGTTTAACCAAAAAGGCTGCAGAGATAATTAAGGTTGTGCTTGATAATGGTGAAGCAGTTAGATGCACCCCAAACCATAGATTCATGGTGAGAGACGGAACATACAGGGAAGCCCAATACCTTAAGCCAAATGATTCCCTCATGCCTTGCTACCAAAGACTTTCTGAGAGGGATGACAGGATAAACCGGGAAGGATACACACTCATTTACCAGCCCAAATCCAGTATCTGGACGCCAGCCCATCACCTTGCCGATAACTATAACCTGACTGTTGGAGCTTATTCAAAACAGGCTGGCCGCGTTAGGCATCATGTAGACTTCAACAAACTAAACAATAACCCAAGTAACATAACAAGGATGAAATGGGGAGACCACTGGAGAGTACATTATGACAACGCAAAAGAACTCCATAAGGACCAAAACTTCCGTCATAAGCTTGCAGAAGGCAGGAGAAACTTCTGGAATAAAGTGGAGAACAGGGAATTGAACTCGGAACGGCTTTCAGAAAGAAACCTGAATAACTGGAAGAATGAAGCATACCGGGAAAGGATGAGGAAATTTCTCAGCGAAGTAAACAAAGCATACATAAAAAATCATCCTGAGAGGCGCTTAGAATTAAGCAAAAGAGCCACTGAGACTCTGAAAAGGTTATGGCGGGATAGGGGGTATATACAAAAAAAATCTTCTGCACTAAAGGAAAGATGGAGATGCCCTGAGTACCGTCGTGAACAATCGGATAGGATGAAGGAGATATCAGGGAAAGTGTGGTCCGACCCGAACCATAAGAAGCATATTGCCCTCCTTACTAAGAAGAGATGGCAGGATCCAGATTACAAGGAAAAGGTAGCAAACGCCTACAAACTTAAGTGGAATACAGATTCCGCTTTTAGAGATTATTTCTTGCCTATACTCGCTGATAACGGCAAAAAGGCCAACTACTTCAGGTTCCTAAAGGTATGTAAAATAACAATTGACGATTTTGGAGCCCTTAATAAAGAGAATTATGAGCAGGTTAGGGTTCTCTACAACAGGAGAAACGGGGCAGGCATCATTAAGTTTGACGAGGGATTGCGGAAGTTTTTTGGGGGGAATGTTGATGAACTCCACCGGGCTTTGGGTATAGAGGACGCAATCCTGAACCACCGCGTAAAATCAGTTGAATTCTTGAACAAAAAGGAGGGCGTATATGATTTAACCATTGATGTAACCCATAATTTCGCCCTAGCTGCCGGAATATTCGTTCATAATTCCATAGATGGCGACAACGCAGCTGCTATGAGGTATACAGAATGCAGATTAACCCCTTTGGCGGAAGAGATGCTCCAGGACATTGAGAAGGAAACTGTCAACTTTCTGCCAAACTTCGACGGAAGCTCAAAAGAGCCCATAGTTTTGCCGTCAAAGGTTCCAAACCTCCTGCTCAACGGCTCCAGCGGCATTGCGGTAGGGATGGCAACAAATATTCCCCCACACAACCTGGGTGAAGTCGCTGATGCAGTTATAGCACAGATAAACAACCCTGAAATTTCTCTGAAGGAGCTTATGGCTTTCATAAAAGGCCCTGATTTCCCAACCGGCGCCACAATCTGCGGAAGTTCCGGCATCATCGAAGCCTACAAAACAGGAAAGGGGAAGATCACGGTCAGGTCAAAAAGCACAATTGAGGCAAAAGGCGACAGGCAATCTATTATTGTAACGGAAATACCCTACATGGTCAACAAGGCCGAGATGATTAAGCATATTGCCGAGCTGATAAAGGACAAGATTATTTCAGGCATCTCAGACCTTCGCGATGAATCCGACCGGAAAGGCATTCGGGTTGTCATCGAGCTGAAAAAGGATGCGCAATCGGAGGTGGTTCTAAACCAGCTCTTCAAGCATTCAAGGATGGAGTCAACGTTCGGCATCATCATGCTCTCCATTGTGGGCAACCAGCCAAAGGTTCTTCCGCTCAAGGCAGTAATCCAAAATTACATTGACCACCGCTTCATCGTCGTTACAAGAAGAACCCAATTTGAGCTGAACAAGGCAAAAGACAGGGAGCACATCTTGGAAGGCCTCGTGATTGCGCTGAAAAGCATTGACGATGTAATTGTCCTGATAAAGAGATGCTCCTCTGTCGAGGAGGCGAAACTCGGGCTCGCCAAGAATTACGCTCTTTCAGAAAAGCAGGCAACTGCCATACTTGAAATGCGCCTCCAGAGATTAACGGCACTGGAGCAGGACAAGATAAGGAAGGAACTCGGGGAGCTGAAAATACTCATAGGCGAGCTTTCCGCAATACTGGCGTCCAGGGAAAAAATATTGGGCATAATCAAGAAAGAGCTGACGGAGCTCAGGGAGAAGTATGGTGATTCCAGGAGAACGGAGATTGCCCCTGCGGATAATGAAGCTATCGAAGTCGAAGACCTTATTGAAGAGGGGGAAATGGCTGTCACCATAACAAACAACGGCTACATAAAGAGGATTCCAATTGACACCTATAAAACCCAAAGAAGGGGCGGCCGGGGGGTCATAGGCGCCGGAACAACAGAGGAGGATGTAGTCAAGGATGTTATCATAGCAAATACCCATTCGCACATCCTGTTTTTCACCGACAAGGGCAAGGTCTACTGGCTGAAAGTGTATGAGATTCCGGAAGGCAGCAGGCAGGCAAAAGGCAAGGCGATTGTAAATCTCCTCGAGCTTGGGGATGGGGAGAGCATTACTGCATATGTTCCTGTAAAGGAATTTTCGGGCCGCAGCTCAATAGTCATGGTTACCGAAAAAGGCATAATAAAGAAATCCTCTCTTGAATTATTCTCCCATCCGAGAAAGGGCGGCATAATTGCCTGCGACCTTGAAGAGAATGACAGGCTCGTGACAGTCAACCTCACGGACGGCACAAAGCAGATAATCATCGCAACCAGGAACGGCAATGCAGTCCGTTTCGAAGAGAGCGATGTAAGGAACATGGGCCGCGGGGCAACAGGCGTGCGCGGAATAAGGCTGAAAGGCGATGACAAGGTTGTTGGCATGGTTGTTGCGGAGGACGACAAGACTCTCCTCACAGTTACAGAAAACGGATATGGAAAAAGAACCCAGGTTTCCGATTACAGGCTCACGAGCAGGGGCGGCTCCGGAGTCATAAACATAATCTGCTCCGAAAGAAACGGCAAAGTGGTTTCAATAACAAATGTTGAGGATTCTGACGAGGTTCTTCTTATAAGCAAAAAGGGCATTGTGATCAGGACTCCTGCAAAGGACATTTCCATAATTGGGCGCGCCACCCAGGGCGTGCGTTTAATGAAGCTTGAGGAAGGGGACAAGGCAGTTGGAGCTGCAAAAATCCAAAAGGAAAATGAAAGTTAGGTGCCTTTCGATAGTCAGCAGGGGCACCGAGGATATTGCAGCCCGGGAGATTAAGGAAATTTGCGGAAGCACTGCCAAGATTAAAGACGGCTGCGTTGAATTTGAGGCAAACGGCAAAGAAGAACTTTGCGCAGTGGCATATTTGTCCCAGTCTTCCGAGAGGGTTCTCCTCCTTTATGACAGTTTCACCTTTGAGGCAGACCCATTCGGAAAGATTAAGGATTCTTTGAAAAAAATTTCCATCCCCCCGGGCTCCTACAAGGTGCACTCTATAAGGAGGGGCGAGCACAGCTTCAACAGCGATGACGTTATGAAAAATGTGGGCTCATGTCTGCACGACATGGGCAGGGAGTGCGATTTGAGAAACCCGAAAAACCTCATAGTGGTCTTCATCAACAACAACGCCTGCTCCATAGGGCTTGACATAACTCAGATGGACCTCCACAAAAGGGAGTACAGGATATTTACAACGCCATCCGATATCAGGGCCACGGTTGCATATTCCATGGTCCGCTTAAGCGGATTCAGGGAAGGCGAAATTCTTCTTGACCCGTTCTGCAATTCCGGAACAATCTGCATAGAAGCTGCCCTGTTTGCAACAAAAAGGCCAGTTAGGTTTTATGAAAAGGCGAAATTCGGAGAATGCTCTGGCCTTGAAAAAATTGACAAGAAAATTAGGGCTGCAAAATCCAGGATAGTTGCAGTTGACGCAAACAACCGCAACGTAGCGTGCACAAAAAAGAATGCAAAGATTGCGGGAGTGATAAAGGACATTACATTCTCAAGAAGCGATGTGGAGTGGATGGATATAAAATTTGAGAAAAACAGCATACACTGTATTGTCACAAAGCTTCCCGACATCAGGAAAGACGGCAACAGGGAAAAGATGCTTAAAATCTACAACGAGTTTTTTTACAATTCAGAATATGTCATCAGGCAGGATGGCATGATGGTAATAATGACTGAAAGCATTGACGCCCTCTCGCCAATTATTTCAAAATACGGGTTTACCGTCAGGGAAAAGAGGGAAGTTGCAATGGGAAAGGAAACGAGGCATGTCTACATTATAGTAAAGTGCACAAATAATGGGACCTCATAACTGCACTTTACTATACTATAATGGCGAACAAAAGTTCTTAATATACAAGTGAGCCATTATATTCGCAGAACATAACAATTTCATATCAATAACTTATGTTCTGCGTTATAGCAGAGCGCACAAATGGGCAATAATTAATGCGCTCTGCTATTATTACTAAGTCTTCTTCCGCCTCAAAATAGTGATCACCGAGAACAAAAGCCCTGCAAGAGCCACAATTCCGAGGACATACCAGATATATGATTTCGGCTGCGGGCTTCTGGCTTCCGGCCCCAAAGAGGGGGAATCATTGTAGGGCTCCGAAACATTGCCCTCAGAAGGCGCAGTTTCGTTTTCCCCCGCCTCTTTGACGAATACCTTCTTTTCTGCAGTTATTGCAAAGATGGAAAACCCCGGTGATTTGGAGCTGTAGTAAAAGTAATTCTTGTCTTTGGATTTCATCTCGGTTGGAAGGCTATTCCACGAGGTATTTGAAAGCCTCATCATCTTGACCTTGGTTTCGTCATAGCTTGCGTTCTCTATCCATCCCTTCGGCACCCTGAAATTTATTACTGCCTGCAATATTTCTTCATCCCTTATGTTGTCAAGGCTTACTTCGTAGTACTGGTAGGCGTTTCCAGCAGGAATTGTCTGGTTGGCATCTATCTTCTCCACGGACACTGTTACACCGCTCACGTTGTTTTTCGTTCTGAAAACTACCTGGGTTATGTCAAGCAGCTCATTTGCGATTGTTATTACGGCATCTGTGTTTTCCGCAAGAGAAGCGAAAAACTGCACCTTTTTAGCCAGGTGTTTTGTCTTCCCTCCTCCGCTTCCGCCGCCGCCTCCAGAGCCACCTCCACCGCTTCCCCCAGTGCCGCTATTGCCCGTTCCAACATCTATGGTATAAGTGGTGGAGTTTGCGGCAGTCATGGTATTTCCAAATGTATCGTTGCACAAAATATAAAATGTCTCGTTCGAATCGTCTCCCGTATATGTAAATGTTTTTGTGTGCGTAGTCCACAAAGCATCAAACGAAAGGTTAAGGCTCATGCTTGAGTAAGTTTCGTTGTTAATCTGGCTGTATTTGCAAGTTGCATTTTCGTCTGTTACTGCGGTTAATGTGACGCTTAGGCTCGTGCCGGATGTTGTCTGCGCCCCATCAGGGCTTATCCCTAAAATCCTTGGAGGCAGCGTGTCATTCTGCTGCTTTACGCCTGAGTGGTTTAATCCGGTCAGCATCCACTGCGTGCCATTGGAAACGCATTGGTATTGCCCTCTTGTCCCTGGGCACCTGACAAAATTCTCACTTTCCCCGGAGCAGTTTCCGGTTATGTTTCCTGTTGTTGCCAGCCCTTCCATGTCCTTCACGCACATTCCTTGAGCCAGGGAGAGGTTGTCTATGAAAACTGTTTTTGTGCCAAGGGGGGTAACGCCGCCTATAACCACGGAGCCTGTGCCGTTGTTTATCTCCATGATTAAATTTGAAAGGTCAAGTATTGAGCCGCTGCTGAAAGTAAAATTGAACCTTGCATATTCCCTTGTCCCGTTGAATGCCTTAACTTCAAGGCTCTGGTTGAATATTTGGGAAAGATTTGAAGTGCCGTTCACTGTAATGTTTAGATGGGTAAGTGTTGTTTGGACTACTGAAGCATTGCCCCTGATAAAATCATCGGTATCTGCTATGCCGTCATTGTCATCGTCAGGGTCTCTTATGTCTATTATGCCGTCATTGTCAAAATCCGGCTGGTCTGTTACAGTTATCACGACTGCCCTTGAAACTGCTGACGTGCCATCTGAAACATTAACCAGAACATTGTAGGTTCCGCTGCTGTTTGTGTATGTTTTCCATTGGCCGGAAGAATTCAGCGGTGCTCCGTAAGTTAGTGTTATCGCGTCGCCGTCGGAATCGCTTGCAACAACCTCGCCGCTCGCATTAACATCAACCAAATCAGTTTCATTCGCGGTTATGTTGCTTATGCTCCCAAAAACCGGACCAGAATTGGCAATTGCAATGCTCGAGTTGGACCAGTTGCCCCACGAATAACCGTCAAACACTCTCGCGCTGAAAGTCCAGTTATCATTTTTTGTGGTATTGCCAGCGCTGACTGACGTAAGATTCGCCAGCGAAGCTATTTCGAGGGTGTTGTTGTACCATTTTGTCTCATTTCTTTGCTCTAAATCTCCGTCGCCGTCTGTAAAAACCCATAGCCCGGAAAGAGTGCCGTTTGTCCTGTTCATAGAGTCAGTTGAGTTGACTGAAGATGAAGCGGCTGGAATTCTGTTGCTTACATTGACCACCCTTGCTTCGCTTACTGCAGTGTTCCCTGCAGAATCGTTTCCAAAGACTTTATACCTGTAAGAACCCAAAAGGCCCGCCTTGCTTGAGAATCTGCCGGTTCCGGAGCCGTTCATTGTTTCATTTGTTCCGTTCCATTCCAGCAACCCTGTATGCAGAACTTCTATTGAGGTTACGTTTATGATTATTGATTTGTTGAAGATAACTGTGCTGTTTGCAGGAGTTGGTTCTATGAAGGTCACATTTGGTTTTTGTGTGTCCAGCGAAAGCAGGGCATCAAAAACGTTTATTCTCGTGTAAATGTTGCTTCCATCAGTGATATTCCTGCCAGTGCTGTTCAATGCGCTCTCAATCTGCACAGGAGTTAAGTTGAGGTTGCTTTCAAGCCTTTTGTATTGCATCAGCAATGCAGCAGCCCCCGCAACAAAGGGCGTCGCCATCGAAGTTCCTGAAAGCGCCTTGAACCCTGTTGAGCTTGTATGGGTAGATGCACCTGAAAAAGGGACTGATGAGGTTATCGGGTTTCCTGGCGCAAGCAGCTTCATGAACGGAGCCCTGTCCGAGAATGATGATATGCTGTCTGTGCTTGTCACACTTCCAACAGCAGTTGCATTTGACGCGCAGGCAGGAGAGGAAATCGAGGTTGAGGAGCCGCTGTTCCCTGTCGCAATCGAGAAAAACAATCCCTGGTTGACTGCAGAATTTGCCGCTGCAGCTTCAGGTTCTGAATCGCATGCATCACTATAAGCCCCTCCCCCTATGCTCATTGTCAAAACCGAAATATTGTACCGGCTCGCGTTGCTCCTGCACCAGTCCATTCCTGCGATTATGTTTGAAACACTGCACGAGCCGCCGCTGTTGCAGACCTTTAGCGCAACAAGCTTTGCATCGTAGGCAATTCCCCTGTAAGTGTCATTCTCGGAAGCAACTATTCCCGCAACGTGGGTTCCGTGCCCGTGGTCGTCAATTGGGTCATTGTCATTGTTTTCATAATCATATCCGCCAATGACCTTCCCGCAGCTTCCTGCAGCAAAATCTGCCGCAGAGCATCTTCCCAATGCCGGATGGGTGTAATCTATCCCTGTGTCAATCACGCATACAGTTACGCCACTGCCCGTGACATTCGTGCCGTTGTATATTAATCCGTAAACGCGCGTTGCGTTTATCTGGAGCGGGCTTGCGGATAAGTCCACGGAATATTTTTTGTCGAGAAGGATTTTATCAACGTACTTGTTCCTCTTTAGCTGTTCAATGCCCTGCCTCGTAGCTTTCCCGGAAAGCGCGTTGAACGTGCTGTACTTGTTTTTTAACAGGAATCCGCTCTTTGAATTCCCAAAGACTGTTGGGCTGAAGTCGCCAAGCATATTGTCCTGGTTCCTCCGGACAGATTCCTTTTCGCTTAGCCCCTGTGCGCTGAATGCGCTTTCCTCCCTGAGGGTTATTATTACGTCCACATTGTCCGCTGTTCTCAGCTTCTCATTGATGTCATTGTCCACAACCACGGCAGAAGCAGAATAGGCTACAATCAGGAAAACCGCTAAGTACAAACACCTCTTTTGCATATCTCGGCTCTGGAACAGCTGGTTTATAAAATTTGTTTTTCAAAGGGTTAACTTTATAAAGGGTCTTTTCTTCCACACGGGTGCAGGGATAGGATTTGGCTTACGCAGATGTGAGGAAAGTCCACCCACCCGGCAGCAATGCCGACAATGCCACTCACTGAGTTCCGGAAACGGAAGGCAACGGCTCAGAAACGGGACCGCTCATGTTCGGAATGATGTTGCGAAGTTCCAGGCGACTGGAATGAGTTAACCAATTGACCTTGCTCATGAGAAAGGATGAAACGGCAAGCCCTGGCAGGTGCAAGTTGCTTTTGCAACGCTTAGTTAAATGCTGAGACGGACCATCAAGCTTCACGGCATTAAGGGGTCTGACAAAAGGTGGCTTACCCTTCCCTGCTTTTTACAATGGCCAAAGACAGAATATCAATGCCCAGTGGAATTGGAGGCCTGGTTAGGTACTTTGATGAGTACCATTCCAAGATTCAGTTCAAGCCGGGCCACATTGTGATTTTCTGCATAGTTGTTATGCTCATCATGATACTTCTTTACGCGTACGGCGGTTCCTTAATCGGCCTGCCATAGGTGGTTGAAATCTTTCCGGGAATGAATCAAAGGAAGATGCAGCAGATGATGCGCAAGATGGGCATCCAGCAGGCTGAGATTGATGCCACTGAGGTCATTATCAAAACGCATGACAAGGACATCATCATCTCAAATCCCCAGGTTTCCAAGGTTAATGTTATGGGACAGGAGACATTCCAGATTGTGGGAAATGTTTCAGAGAGGGCTTTGAGTTCAGAGCCCGAAATAAGCGAGGAAGACATTAAAACGGTTGCCGAGCAGGCAGGCGTTTCTGAAGAGGCCGCAAAAAAGGCAATTCTGAAACATAAAGGAGATTTGGCATCTGCGATTCTTGAGTTAAAGGGGGAATAGTTGAAGTCATTGTAAAGTGGTTACAAACAGAAAGATTTATAAATCTGCATCAAACCACTAAGACCACGATGGGAACAATAAAGACAGCACTTGCTGGATTGGCACTGATTGTACAGGCAGCGTGCAGTGATTTGCATTTGGGGCATTCTCCAAGAAACACTATGTCTGAGCCCGCTAAAGGTTGCTTGGTTGGAACACCGGAACAAATCAAAAGTTACTCTAACAAACACCCTAACTTAACATATCGCGAGATTTTTAACGGGCTGGGTGAAAAAGCTGGTGAAGTTTTGGCTGGAAGGGTTTACGGACAAAACTTTGTTGTTGTTACGACAGACCCCCGATTCTGCAGCGAATTTCCGCAAAACGGTCCCTCGCTTCCTGAAGGCTACACCGCCAGATAAGCCGAATAATCCTTTTTTCTGACGAACATTTATATATTTTAAGGGAGTACCTGCCGGTATGGAGAAGTTCGAGGAGCTCCGCAGCAAGGCCGTGCAGAAAATCAAGGTTGCTGACCATATGCTTACTGTGACCTTTCCTATGATAAGGGACCCAAGAATGCTTCCGGTAATCCTGCAGGATATTTTTCTCGGAATGTCGTACGCCATGCAGTCCGTGCTTTCATATGAATGCCTTTACAAGAGGATTCCTGCATACCCTGAAACATTTCCGGGAAGGATTGAGATGTTCAGGTCCCAGTGCATCGAGAGGTTCAAGATAAGCAGGGAAACTCTGGATGTGATGCGTGACATGCGGCAGATACTTCTCAAGCACCAGAAAAGCCCGACAGAATTTGTCAGGAACGACAGCTTTGTAATATGCTCAGGTGATTTCGCTGCCACCAGCATTACAGAAGCAGGTGTAAAAAATTATCTCTCCAAGGCAAAGGAGTTTGTTCATGCTGCTTCATTCATAGTCAGCATGGAAAAGTAGGCAAAACTATTTATAGAAGATAAACACTTGTGCCTGTGGAGGCAATGTTCACAAGTTTAATCGCATGATTGAATCCTTAGAGAATGCTATAGAAGAAATGAAGAGGGTCGACCACCTTGTATATGTAAGCCTGAAATACACCAGGACAGTTGACGTCATCAAGAGCGCGATTGACCGCATGATTGCATTCTTTGACAATGTTATTGAGGGGCTTCTCAAGCAGGCAAAAGAAAACAAAATCATCGACAAAATACCCCAGATGCCAGTGCTCCGCGCGGAGCTCCTGAAAAAGATTTACCCGAATGACCGGAGCATTTTAAATGCCGTAACGCTGTATCTCAGCCTGAGGAAGCTCAGCAGGGCACGCTACGACAAGCGCGAGGAATACAGAAGGCATGTCACAATGATTGCATACCTTGATGACGGCAACATCCAGGAGATTCAGATTGACGATATGATGAACTACTACGAAACCATGAAGGAATTTTTTGAGTACGTCAAGAACAAACCATGACAAAATACATCGCAATTGTCTCGGGAAAGGGTGGAGTTGGAAAAACCACCACCGCGATAAACCTCGGTTTTGCCCTGAGCAGGATTGGAAGGGATGTAACTATTGTCGACTGCTTTTCCTCCTCATTAAAGGATTACCTTGGGCTGAACTCAAAAAAGGGCCTGCATGATGTGCTTGCTGGGAGGAGTTCAATTGGGGAGGCAACTTATGTTCACCCGTATGGCGTCAAGGTGGTTCCCTCCCACAAGATTGACCTGGACCAAAAGAAGAGCCTTTCCCAGGCAATGCTGGACATTTATGGAAAAAGCGACATCGTTCTGCTTGACGGCGTTTCCGGATTTGGGTCAGATGCAAGGGAGATTTTCAGCATTGCTGATGAGGCGATTTTTGTTTCGGGACCCGACGAGATGTCAGCAAAATCAGTCATGCCCTTAATCAATGCTGCAGAAAGCCTCGGCTCTGTCTCGCTGGGCATAGTGATTAACAACCATTCCAACTCACGCCTGCGCTCATTGGATTCCCTTAAGTTCTACGGGAAGTCCCCTTTGGCAGTCATTCCTTACGACAGGAACATCCCCAGGTCATTTAGCGCCAACCTGCCGGTTCTGATACACTACCCCGGCTCCAAGTCCTCGCTGGAATACCTGAAGCTGGCAAATTTGTTCTGGAAAAATGGATAATCCAAAATGGAGCAGGGAGGAAGTGAATAAGACTGTAGAGATACTCATGAGGTCCAAGCAAAAGAAATCCCGGCTTGTCAGGTTCCTTGATGAGGTTGTTTACATAACTGCTTTCATAGTTGCGCTGCTAATCAACTTCGTGATTTCTGTAGTGCTGGTTCCTATAATGCTCGTGTTTTCCGGCTTCTGGCTGTACGTCCTGATAATCATCCTTGCCCTGTCTTTTGGTTTCCTGTTTGACATACTCATGAGGGACATAGAATCCCTCCAGTTCAGGCACCACCTGATCAACTCCATAGTCATACCGGGAATAGCAATAATCAATCTGATAATTGTGGGCACTGTCGCTAATTTGATGGAGGCTGACCTTAGATTAAATAACGTTCCCCACAGCCCGATTTTGGAGGGTGTTGTTTACGCCGTGTTCTTCGTTCTGCCGTATGTTTATCACCATTTTTATAAAAAGTAAAAGGTTTATATAACACTGCGCGGTTCTTCCGTCTATGGCGGTCTTGATGTAGTCTGGCAGCATTGGAGACTGTGGATCTCCTAGGGTGGGTTCAAATCCCACAGACCGCCCTTTTTAGG
>JACQSR010000003.1 GCA_016211215.1 Candidatus Woesearchaeota archaeon | reverse complement strand
TTATTTTTTGTTTTATATTTATTTATTTACTATATAGAAGATATTAAAAATGAAGGAAAAAACGACAAAATTGAGGAAAAGCAAAACAGGAAAAATCGAAAACCACCTGCTCCACAGGAAACCAGGGGCTGGGAGATACACCAATAGAGATTAAGGACTAAGCTGCACAGCAGTAGCAATCGAGGTAAGAATTCATTGAGCCATCATCGTTTCTAATGGGGTTAAACTGCGAAGCGCACGGGAAAAAGGTTGCCTTGTCGCTCGAGCCATCGTTCCTATAAACCATTCCGATTGCACAGTTTGCCTTTGTTTCGGAACCAGGCACTACAACGTTGCCGCATAACTCATTGCAGGACGTCTGTTTTCCTTCATCTCCCGTTTCAGCAACAACACAATTATTGCTTTGCACGCCGCTTCCAAGATTGGAATACGCCTTTCCTGTTTTTATGCTGCACGCCGCAAAAGACAAAGATATCACCACAAAAACCAATATAACTGCTCTGCACTTCATAACCTATCCCCCAATTCAGACTATATATAATTAACGTTTGCGCAACCTTTAAAACAATTAATCCAAAACACCAGCGCATGTTCACTGATGTGGTTGTTCCAAACAAAAACGAAGGCAAATTTGCCGAAATGGCGGAAAAGCTTGGCTATGGCTCCATCTGTTTCCTGTATTCCGGCGAACCGCGCCCGCTTGAAAACCTCTCAACAGCAAATGTAAAAATCTATTCAGGCTCCCTGCATCCTGCCGCCAGGGGAGGGATTATATTTATCAAAAGCTCCGGCGATGACAGGCACGCGCTTGAAAACCTGCCGGTTGATTCCATGTTTTCCCTTGAGGAGAATCAGGGAAGGGATTTTTTGCACCACCGCGCTTCTGGGCTGAATCACATACTCTGTGATATTGCAAAAAAGAACCGCAGGATAATCACTTTCACGCTGGCGTCATTGTTCCCACAAAAAACAAGGCCGCTGGTTATTGGAAGAATTATGCAGAACATAAGGCTGTGCAGGAAATATAAAGTCGAGACTGCCATCGCATCATTTGCAAAATCCCCCTATCAGATGAGAAGCCCCCATGATATTATTTCGCTCTTCTCCACCCTCGGAATGCATCCGGAAGAAGCAAGAAAATCTCTGCAGTCAGTTGAGAAAAGGATTAAGGAAAACCAGAAGAGAAAGGAGCACGGGTTTTATTCTGAAAATATTCAGGTTTTGGATTAATCAGGCCTCCTTTAAAAAAAGCAATTCAAAAATCGAGTTTAATTTGTAGGGACACCTGTTGAATACTTTTTTCATACAGGGTGTGGGAAAACTGCGTCCGAAGAATCGAGAAAGAGGGGGTTCTATCAATTGAGCATAGAGATACGTCAAGAACAAGAGGACGGGGCAGTTTTCCAATATAAACCGAAAAGTTTTTAAATGTTGGAGTTAATCAAACAATCGTTTGACAAATGCAAACAATAATCAAGCAAGGGATATGGAAAATTCTGAAAATCTTCTATAGCAACAGGAATAAGCCGGTGCATCTGCGCGAAATTGCCAGATTATCCGGCATGAATGAAAGCACCGCATCACTGCACCTGAAAAACCTTGTTAAAGATGGCATTTTGAAGTACGCATCCGAAGGAAACCTTAAAAAATTTTATGTGAGCAAAAGCAGCATCCCTGAAATTTTCCCGCTTTTTGACCAGGAAAGGCTGGAGAATTTGCCCCTATTAAGGAAAAATGCTATTAAGCTGTATATAAAACGCCTTGAAAACAAGCCTGTCATTCTTATTGTGTTTGGCTCTACCGCAAAAGGAAGCTTTAGGGAGGATTCAGATCTGGATTTATTTGGGGTTTTCAGCACAAAAAGAGATACCCGGGCTGAAAAGCTCGTTGAAGCCCAAACAGGGGTGCATATACAGGCGTTTAGGCTGAGCGAAAAAGATTTCCTTAATGAGATTATCACTAAAAAAGACAAGGTGCTGCAGTCTGCAATAAACTCAGGCTTTCCGGTCTTTAACCAGAAATATTTTTATGAGGCGGTTTTCAATGAATGAAGCGCAACTGAAAAAGCTATTGGATAATCCAAAGATTGTTGATAAAAAGATAGAATTCTACACCCAAAAGAAGGTATTGGTTAAGCAGGAGTTTGAAGAAGCAGAGATGAAAGGACATATAGAAAAGGCAGAGCATAACTCAAACTTTATACAGGATACACTAAAGCAGGACTATACTGACTGGGCAATTGTCGGATGCTATTACGCCAGCTACCATATTGCGCTGGCACTGCTGCTGAAGAAAGGGTTTTCATCCAAAAACCATGATGCAACGCTTTGCATCCTGATAAAGCATTACTATCAGAATGGATTAAGCAGAGAGGATATAGAGCTTATCAATAAAACCTATCTAGACAATAACGACATTCTGTTTTATGTGCAGTCAAAAAATGAGAGGGAGAAGGCATCGTATTCCAGCCAGATAGCTTTTGACAAAAAGCTTGTTTCCGACCTTAGGCTCAAGACCCTTCTGTTTGTTAATAAGGGCAAGGAGATTATTGAACAAAGCTGAGGCGAACTATCATGAACGGACAACTATCACTCATTTATTTTTGTCCGCGAGTATAGCCCGACGGCATTCCGCCGCAATCTTTTTAAACCATAACTTCTGGGATTGGTTTTAAGTTAGATTGTAGGCTAAAATGAAAAAGACGGTGTGGAAAATACATTTGCCCTTGTTGCGCGTTGCTCTTTTGATTCTCTTGCTGCCCTCGGCTCAAAGTGCGCTGAAGTCCTGTGGTGAATGGAGGTGGGACGGTTGTCAGTCGGATCACCACCCTTTCCCTGATCAAGAAATGTTACTGTTCTTCTTCAGAGACCTCCAATTAAGTGGATACGTTTTAGACGACAAATACTGGGATGACGCAACATACTGCCTAAACGCAGACAAATGTTACGACAACAGTAACCCAGAGGAACATTGCTCAGAATCCCTCATACCCCATACTTATCTCCTACCTTCCCCCGACTGCGTTCAAAAGGCGGAAATCACTGAGCCAATATTTTTCAATGATGGGGGGGTTGTCAAGGTCAACCAAAATGAAATATGCTCAAGGGACTGTTCGGCTGAGGGGAATAAGGGGGTATGCGACCCCGACGAGCCAGATATCACAGAATTAGTCCGAGAAAATCCTGAAGAGGCCAAATTAACATTAGTAAATGAGAACAATGAAGCCAACGGCAAGACGCTTGTAAAACTTAAAATCACCTGGGGCGACCCGGACAATTCCGAAGGGCAGTGCGAAACCTGCCTGTCTCTCTGCGCAAGCGGCAACCCCTGGTGCACATCCAACATCCCCAACCGCCGCGAATGGATAGAAGACGAAGACGAGGGAAATTACTGCTGTGGTGATGACAATATGGCGGGAAATCCTGTTGGTAGTTCAACTGATAACGACAACCCCGACAGGTCAAAAATAGCATGCCAGCAATGCCCCAAATCCAGAGACTCTGATATTGTAAGGGAGGGCGGCAGAGTCTGGCTCGGCGACGACCCTGAAATATTTAGTGCCTTGACATGGAACAAATGCTGCGGAGATGATGAAGTAAGGTTGGCATATGGAGAAACAGACGACCCCGACAGAAGCCTTTCATCCTGCAACAAATGCAAGATTGGAAACCTGAACAAAAATACCCCTACAAAGCGCTCATGGGACTCAAGCGTCACAGAGCCAACCCAGAGGTGCTGTGGAGATGATAATGGCGACGACCCTGACGCATCATTAATCCAATGCGAAGGGAAAGGCGACCAGGAGCCATGCCCGATTGGAGACGTTATTGAAGGCAGGATTTGGGCAGATGCAGCAAAGGCAGACCCAAGAAACCAGCAAGCCGCAGCTGAAGGGCAGAATGCGACAGTTAACCCGGATGCAGGCTGCTGCGGAGATGTAAAAACTGAAAAATGGTGCGCCGGAGCTACTGTGGACGGCGGATGCTTTAACGGGCAATTCTATGGCCCCGGATATGAGGATATTGACAACAAGGAAATTGATACTGAAGGATTAATGTGCACCACATGCACGACAAGAAAAACCTCTTCCGGAGAAACACTTCCCGGTGCATGGTTCCCGGCCATAGAAAGCGCTTCTTCGGCTGGAAGCGTAGTTCCCGTAATCTCAGCCTCCGCCGGAACCCCATGCTGCGGCGACGACCCCGGAGAAACTTGGTGCATCAATCAAAATAAGGGGTGCTACTCCGTTGGCGACATTACTGACGTTGTTGAAGAGCCGGATGAAAACGCATGGCTTTGCGTTTCATGCGCCGGCATAGGAATGACTCCTGCAACAAGGGCATGGGACCCAGTGTCAGTCGGCTCAAACTGCTGCGGGGACGATGCGGAAGACTGCGGCGAACAGCCGTCTGACGGAAGGTTGTGCGGGGATATTGACGGAGAATTTTCATGGTCGTGGATTATCGCAGCGGAAGAGGAAGGAAACATAAAGGAACTGCCCTGCAACAACAAACAGTATCTCGCAACAGATGAAAAATGGCTCGGATGCGGCAAATCCGGATGGGAGGGCGATGAAGGCTCAGACGAAGAAGAATCCGACGATGAAAAATCTAGTGGTTCAAATAAACTGGTCGAAGATATAGGCCCCGAACCCCACGACTATCTCTGCGTGAAAGGGGAGATTGTGGAGTGCGCCGGCTCGGGAAGCCCCAACTCCGACGGTGATGCAGGTGTCCAGAAAATGCTCGGTGAATCCCAGAAAGCAGGTGGCGATGTGTATTATTGCTCCGGCGAAGGAAAATGGAAAACAAACCTTGACAACGACCAGGAAACCTGCGAAGCAGCGGTAGATGAAGATGAAAACCCCCTGATATGGACTGGAAAGTATTGCTGCTCAGAAGCGGAAGATTACCCTGAATATTACAATGACGAAGGCTCACTGATTGGCGCATGCTGGAAATCAGGATTGATGATGAACGGCCAGGCAGTTGATTACCCCGGCAACGGCATCGGAGACATTATAGTTTCAAACGGCAAATTTGAAGGGTGCAAGGTTGCTGCAAACAACTTCAACTCAGAAAATGATGCATACCTGAATATAACTGACACGCAAACAGATGAAACCCTCATTAACGACCACAATTACTGCTCCACCCTTGATATAAAATTCTCTCCGGATTCCCCCGGGCTTCCGGTATGGTGCTCTTACCAAGAAGAATGGAAGGAATTCTCAGTGTTCTCCTCCAGGCCCTACCTAAGCTCAATCATCTGGCGCGACAATGACACCCAGAACGCCGAATGCTGCCCCAGCAACCAATGCTGGATTGGAAATTATTCCACAATCATAACAGACAGCTACGACATCCTGGATGGATGCGCCGAGGACATGTCCAAATTGGCAGGTGAAGACTCGCTGTTCAATGCGCCCGACGGCAACCAGTACAGGTGTGTTAAGGGAAGCTGGGAAATTCCCAATGTGAAATTATCCCCCATTGGCAGAAGAGGATTTTGCCCGCAGGAATCAATGTGCCTCGTGGACCCGTATGGAGATTCAAAATATAATGGAAACACATCAATAAACGCTTTCCCGGTCTGCATAAATGACGGCCAATACCTCGACAGCTCCGACTTCTACTGCAAAGCCGGAGACTGGACTTCAAGGACAAGCTTTGCCGCGCAGCAGATGACTAAAATCATAACCTCCAATTACACAATTGCGTGCGGAAGCTCGGATGAAGTGCTTAATTTTGTGAGTTACTTCTCAAACCAGAGCCTGCACATGAACGATTACCTCTACTACGCAAATTCCATTTGCGTCATGAAAACTGATGATTTGGTAGTTATCGGCACATCTCTCAACCGCCCGGTTGATTCGCCGTTTGCATCCATGCTCGAGGCGATAGGAAAGCCAAGAACTTACTGCGACAATGCAAAAATAAATGACGGCAGCTTCAAGGTATGTTCCGGCTCTGATGCATACTATAACCACAAGCTCGGCCTTTTGATATTTTCAAAAAGTCCAATATCCTTTGCAGGCGAGGGCGTATGGGAAGAATTTCTCAACAAGATGGCAGTCATCGAGAATGAAATCCTTCCTGAAGTTCCATCTGAAACCTACGGTGACATGGGCATTTTCAGGAACAGAAGATACTACAGCGGCGTTTTCCTTGACAGGCACGCAGGCAGGGAAGTTGCTGGATTGCTCGAATCTCCCACGCTTGGAGGCAGCGTGGTCGCATCGCAGTACTCTGATTTTGATTCAGACATCTGCCAGACAATCTCAAAGTTCAACACCGACAACGGCAAGAGCATTTACTGTTCGCAGCTTGGCGTTAATGCATACGTAATGACAAATGACGTTAATTCTGCAGGAATATTCTCAGAACTGACAAAAGAGCTGAGGGTGAAATGAAGGGGGAGTTTAAATTTTTTTTGCTCGTTCTGATAATACTAGTACTTATCCCCCTTGCAGAATCAGATGGGCGATGTGAGAGGGATAACGATAACAAAAACATCGCTCCCTCAAATGGTGCGTTTGGCCGTTCGCGCGTTTGCGCTTCGGATGGCAAAGAGTGCACCAGAGACTGCAGTTGCAGGAGTAATGGATTAGGGTACATATACATCTTTAAAACAGACTGCATAGCATCAGCTTCCATGAGCGATGTTTATTTTGATGATAAAGGAGAACTAGAGATAAACAATGAAAAAATAAGTGATGACAATTGTGATGAAGCAGGAGAGGTAGATGGCCTGCAGGATGAAGAATTAAAGAGTACTCTTCAGGAGGATAGTTCTGCATTTATAACTATTACCAACTATAACAAATTCGGCTCCGGCGCATCAGACGCCATCTTTACAATAAACTACGGCCAGCCAGACGACTTACAAGAGTTATGCATTGGAAATCTCCCGTGTAATTCAATTTGTGACGGGTTAACTACTCTCTTAGGTGATAGGATTGCATGCAATTTTGAATTATCTTCCGCGCAACCCCGAAAATGGATAGAAGGAGAAATTTCTTCCGGAAATTGCTGTGGGGATGACATATTCAAAGACGAAGTTGAGCCTGCTATAATCCCCTTAGACCAGATGTTGAATCCAATTACTGGCGTCCAGCCCGACAACCCCGACCTTTCAACCGAATTTTGCACTGGATGCCCCGTTCCAATTGGTGTTGCGCCTCCTGCAAGCAGAGTATGGGCCGGTGACGATGAAAATGTTGCTCTTGGATTAGGCTGGAACAAATGCTGCGGTGATGATGCGGAGGGGATTTCTACATCAGCAAATGGGAATCTTGGGTTTGGTGACACATGGGAACACAGCAAGGAGACTAAGGGCGGGAAGTTAGGGTGGGATTTCGCATGGCAAAATATCAATTACGATTCTCCGGATATGTCCCAGACAGCATGCAATTCCTGCAAGATAGGAACTATTAATGCGGAAAACCCATCCATCCGTTCATGGGACCCGGCTTTGGCAGGCCCCCAAAGATGCTGTGGAAATGATTTTGAATTTAAAATAAGATTGATGTCTGCATGTGATGATCATAGCACCATAGGAGAAGAATACGTTGCCGACAATCCCGACAACAGCGAGATTCATTGCGTTGGCGCAGGTGCACAGCCTGCATGCCCTTCAACAGGCGCAGGAGACGCAGGCCCAGGCGGAAGGGCTTGGCTTGCAACTGCTCAGGAAGACCCGAGAAACTTTCCTGCAGATTCGGCGTGCTCCCCAGAAGGAACTGCATTTGCTGTAAACTGCAACCTCTTCGGAGGAACTCCCGACTGGGGAATATCTTTGACAGAATATGAAAACAGCATGTTTGCAAAAAAGATAGGCTGCGGCAGCCCAATGGAAACTGTTGGATGCTGCGGTGATGATTCAGAAGAAAAATGGTGCACAGGCTTCGACAACGATGCAGGAGATACTGCATGCGTGACTGTAAACGGAGCTCCTGGAATTTTCAGGCCTACGGTGGCTGCAGCAGGGACCACGCCATCCGCCATAGCAACATACGACATTGACGATATAACTGCAGACCCTGAAGGGTTTGCCTGCGACAAATGTGTTGTGAGGAAAAGGAGTAGCATTACAAAGCCGGCAATGTGGTGGCCAGATGTGGCAGGACCAATGATAACGCCATGCACCTCTGACGGAGACTTGTGCATCACAGTAACATCCCTGTGGGTGCCTGAACAGCACTGCTGCGGAGATGACCCATTGACAGACAACTGGTGCAAGGAAGATGACATCTCATGCTTGACTGGCGAAGGCGAAGACCCTTCATTTTCAGAGGACCCTGACGGTGATGTTAGGTCTTGCATAGGCTGCGACGATTACGGCCCTACATTGAGGGACTGGGAGGACAGCAGCAGGGAGAAGGCCCAATGCTGCGGCGATGATTATGACACTGATAAAACTGGTGTGCCAAAAGAGGGGGATGCAGGCGTCGTAGAAATAAAATCACCCGATTGCCTACTCAACCCTGCAGAGGATTTAATCTGCGGCAACTTCGAAAGCAAGTGGGGCGACGAAAAAATATGGACATGGGAAAATGCAGGAAAGCAGGACGGCAACATACTTCATGCAGCATGCAGCGGCTGGGACAAGGAAAATGAGGATGGATGGGATGTTCTCTCATACGGCGAGCAGTGGGCAATCTGCGGCGATATGGGATTCATGGGTGGGTGGAGTGTAATCTCTGGGGAAGGGGCTTCATCAGGCGAAGCAGAAGTTGATGTCATGGAAAGGCTTCCTTTGCTCCTCGAGCAGGAGGGATTAATAGACCTCCCAATGCTCAGAGACACAGGCGAAGAAGGAAATGATTACTTGTGCGTAAATGGCCCGGGAGAAAAAACCATTTACGAATGCTGCGGCTCCGGCTCATGCAGCTCTGATGGCACCGCAGGAGTCCAGAAATTTTTGGGTGAAGTGGTTTACATGGACTTGTCAAACGTCCCGTGGGATGCGGGAAAAACCCAATACTACGGCCAGCAGCTGCAGTCGGGATGGTATTACTGCACCTCAAACGGCGATTGGTCGAGAGATTTGGATGTTTACGATGAAGAATCCTGCCTTGCAGCTCAAACACCTGAAGGAAAAAATGCAAAATTTGTATGGACTGGAAAATACTGCTGTGGCGAATTAGACGACGTTCCTGAGCATTACAACGACTTCGGCTCTAAAGTCGGAGCATGCTGGAATTCTTCCACAAAGTTCAACGGGGAAGCCATAACAAAAAACGAGGAAACTGATTTGGGCGACGTTATAGTTGATGGCGGCGTTTTCCATGGCTGCGCAGTTGACAAATCCAACTTTAACCCAGGCAATGATTATTTTGTGAACATTACTGACACCCATAACAAATCTGACAGGGTAATCAGAAACCACAAATACTGCGATAATATAAACTTCAAATATCTCGGAAAATTATGGTGCTCTTTCCGCGAAGAGTGGAGATGGCAGGATTATTTCCCTGCAAGGCCCAATCTCAGCATCACGCCGTGGTACAACGAATCTGAGCAGCGCGCGGAATGCTGTCCTGCAAACAGGTGCTGGGTTGGCAATTACACCACAGAATATATTGCAGATGGCAGATTGGAAATACGCGATGGCTGCATACAGGACATGTATTCCTATACCGGAACAGAATATGTTTACATCGCGTCTGACAGCAACCCCTACAGGTGCATTAACGGCACGTGGGACAATGCAACACTGAAAACTTCTCCATTCGGATTATATGGATATTGCCCTAAGAATGACATGTGCCTGCGCGACCCCGGCGGAAGGGCATCGCAGAACGGAAACACCTCATTCAAGGCAAAGCCCGTCTGCCTTTACGGCGGCCAATATATGGAAAACGAGGATTGGTACTGCGCAAATGGAGACTGGTACTCAAGGACTGCACTGATAGCGGAGCAGCTTTTAAAAATCTCCGCGGAAGACCTCACTCTTGCCTGCGGCAATCAGCAGGAGATGCTCAACTACATTGATTACCTGAGCCAGGATAACATCCCTATGAAGGATTACCTCTCAAACGCCAACAATGCCTGCATACTAAGCCACGACGGCAAGATAGCGTTCGGAATCTCCCTGAAGAAGCCCGTAAGCTCTTCATACCTTTCCTTCCTCAAGGCAATAGGAAAAAGCGAAACATACTGCGACAACGTGCTCGATGACGGAAATTTCAACATATGCACCCAAGGTGAGGTTTACTACAACAGGAACCTTAACAGCATGATTTATCTTCCGGACCAGGCATCATTCTCTTCAGGAATATTTGGTTCATTCCTCTCGGAAATAAGCAGCATGGATGCAATAATCCCCTCTGTGCCGTCATCATACGGCAACTACGGCTTATTTGGAAAAATTCGGTTCTTCAACAGCATATTCATCAAAAAGCACGGCTTGGTGTTCATCGCCGGAGTAGCAGAAGCACCTATGTCGGGCGACAGTGTGATGGGCGTGTCCTACAGCGGAATCTCAACTGACCTGTGCAGCACCGCCTCAAAATATCCCGAAAATGCAAAGCTGTTCTGCACGAGGCAAGGGCAAAAGATATATATACTCAACAATCGGGAAAGCACCATAACCAGCGTATTCCCCGACCTCACATACAAGCTGAGAACAACATGAGGAGAAAAAGTCAGGTGACCATGTTCATTATAATGGCAATCGTTGTGTTTATCTTCTTTGCAGTCTACCATTTCATAAGCGGAAGTACTCTGAAGGGAAATATAGGGTCGGATGAGGCAGTATCAGAGAAATTCCAGGAGAATATCCGTCCGGTTGAGTCCTTCATTGTTTCCTGCATGGAGCAGGTCGGAAAGAAAGGCCTGGATTTGGCAGGCAAGCAGGGCGGCGCAATATGGGCAAACCCCGATAACGGCGGTTGCAGGGTCGGAACTCCGCAGAACGGGCCGCTGAAGCTGTCCGACGTGCAAAACCGTGTTGTTGGGGAAAATTACTGCATCCGCTACGGAATAATCGCCTCGCCCCAGTCCGAAAATTCCCTGGGTGAAAATGAGCCGACATATCCCTGGCTTTTGTTTCCCATGGACCCCGCGACAAACACCACGCTGAGGTTCACCTGCAACATCTGCGGCATCTCCATACTTCCAAAGCTCGAGGAGCAAAAGCCCGATAGCAACATAAACGACATTGAAAGGGTGCTTGAGACTTACATAGACGGCAATATACAGGATTCATGCCTTTCCCACCTGCAGAGCTTCAAAAGCAGGTTTGAAATAACCGAGCAGTCCGCAACGAACACAAGCGTTACATTCCGCGACAACGAAGTCTTACTGAAGACAAACTACCCCATCCAGATTTACGACAATGCAACCAAGCAGAAAGCGGTAATAAATACCCACAAGGCAACCATCCCGGTAAGGTTTGGCAAGCTCTACAAAATCTCCGAATATATAATTAAAGGCGACATAGAAAACATAAATTTTGACATAGCGAACCCCTCAGTCCAGTCAGATTGGGAATGGATTAAGAGCCCTGATTTCTCCATCAGCAAATACCCTGCCGGAAAATATGACCTGATTTCAGTCGAGGACAAAAAATCCAAGGACATTTCAGGCAACCCCTTCAGGTTCACTTTTGCAAGGGAGAACAGGCGCCCTGCCCTCTGGTACATCAACAACACCAATTACGTTGAGTCCGTGGCGTCAGGAATAGATTATAGGATAAACAAAGACAGTTTTGTGAAATATTTTAAATATGCCTACTGCGAAAACGAAGACCTGAAATGTGAATCTGTTTTCAGCCCGGATGACTTCAGGTCAAAAAAAATTGCAGACCCGGATGAGGATGTTTACCCCGGCTCGCTCAATGTAGGCATTTATGCAAATTATTGCGGGGATGAGGTAAACATACTCGAGGACGAATGCGTGCTGCAGGACCTGCAGGGCGGAAGGAACGGCAGGCAGGAAAATGTGTCATTCAGGGTTAAGGTATCTGACGAGGGGGAAAAAGGGGATGTTCAGGGGTCTTTTTTTGAGAGTGATTTGTTCATGACCCTGGATATTTCAGCAACTTAAAATGAAACACAAAAAGGCGATTGCATTGTTATGTTTCGCGTTCCTGATACTTCTCTCGCTGTCAGCAGGCTCCGAGGAGATTCCCATAAACTGCTGCACAAACGTCAACCCCAACGTGCCTGAGGAATCAATCTGCTCGGAAGGGATTACTCAGGAAACATGCTGCAGCGCAGATACTGTTGGAGGCGCTATTGGTGCGCAAAGCCTGGAAAGCTGCACGTCAGATTACTTCAAGGCTGCAGGGTGCGAGGCATTTTCTGCAGGCCAGTGCGATACCGCATGCTGCTGCAAGGACGGGCAGGCGCTTGATATAGATAAAATACCGCGCATTTTGTGCACCGAAAAGAAATCCGGATTTTACACTGAGCCTGCCGACCCGAGCCAGACATGCACCCAGGTATGCCGCGGCACCCCGACGGATTGCGGAGACGGAAACTGCGAGATTCCCGAGGAGGATTCAATTTCATGCCCCCAGGACTGCCCGCTTAACACTGAGTGCACCAACCCATTGTACACTCCAAGGCTTTCAAACCTCCAGATAGTTCCCGAGCAGGGCAAGGATAAGATGCGCGTTACATGGAATGATGAATGCTCAAACACCCTTGTAAGGTATACAGTCACGAGATGCACCGAGCCCGGATGCACGGACTCAGTTTCATTCCCGCCAATAACTGAAAACAAGCTTGTTGACGCAAACCAATTGCTGTTTGATGTGCAGTACACTTACAAAATAAAAGGAGAGTATGATACCGGAAAGACGTCTGAGATTTCCGGTGCAGGAACATTGGGAGACTTTGAGTGCCTCACCCAGGCTGCCGAGAACAAAAAGTTCTGCATACAGCCATCCTATTATGACCAGCTCGAGATAGCAGAGTATCTTGCAAGGGCTGGCATATCTCCCAATGAAACCACCTACAACTCAGGATTCCAGTGCCAGGCGGGCAACAAGCTGACGCTCGTCAGGAAATGCGATGAAGGAAACGCATGCGCAGTCTTCAACGGCAATGTTGACTGTGTTGTTGGCGGAAGCGCTTGCAACTTCCCCGAGGGAAATCCTTTTGGAATGTATTACTCAAGGGGGGAGTGCGAAGGCTCGGCAAATGACTACAAATACTGCTTCCTTGACCGCTCAACGACATTGGTTGACAACTGCTACCAATGCGCTTCCTCAATGGTGTGCTATGACTACAAGTCATCCGGGGCGTGCATGTCCGACAACTGCAAAGTTAGTGGATGCCAGTGGGTTGAAGTTCAGGGATTGCAGGCCCTCGGCATAGGGGTTTGCGTTGACACCTCAAAGGATAACTGCCAGTACTGCTCCAAGCCCGGTTCCGACGGCGCTTCAAACATAAATTCATTCAACACAATCTACGATATATGCTCCGAAGCGAAATTAAATGCGCTCACAAACGGCCAGGGCTGTGGATGCACAACTGCCGGCCAGACAAAAGCATGCCCTGACGACCACCCGACTTTGGGAAAATGCAAAAAAGGCATCCAGACATGCAGGTCTGATTTGACATGGGGCGCATGCACCGGAGTTGTTTACCCCGATGATTCCGAAACCTGCGCAAACGGCATTGACGATGATTGCGACGGGAGCATAGACAGCGGATGCGCAGAGTCATTGTGCGACGGAAATGACAACAACAACAATGGGCTGTATGACGAGGGATTCGCTGACTGGGACCGTGACAACAACGCGCAATGCGATTATGTGCACGACCGGAACCAGATTTTCTGCGGGGCAGACTGCATAGACCTCGACCGAGACGGCGACAACGTCCACAACAATCTTGACAGGCAGAACCTCACCGAAATAGGCTGTCTTGTTTACAATGAATCTCGGGGAGACCTAAGCAGCCTCTGGGGCATTGGCATAGACCAGGACGGCGACAAGAGGTGCCTGGGTGTGGATTGCAGCGACATAGACAAAAACATCCAGGTGAACTGCACTATAGCCCAAATTTGCTCCAACAAATTCCAGGATGCAGGTGAAGAGGAGGTAGATTGCGGCGGGCAGTGCCTTCCGTGCAAGGTAAGCTCAATGTCAATGGAATCACCAAAGTTTTCGGTGTCATCCAGCTTCACATTCGCGCTTGAATTCACATCCAGCCGTGCAGGGGTATGCAGGTATTTCCTTGACAACCAGTACTCAAGCTACCCGAACATGAAGCCGTTTGAAGTTTCAGGCGGCAAAACCCACAAAATAGCAAATTTCAGGGACATTACCGACGAGCAGGAGCACAAAATATATGTTAAATGCACGGATGAATACTGGAAGAACGATGCGGATTTGAACAGGTTTGCATTCAACCTTTCAGTTGACACATCCGCCCCGAGGTTCCATCCCGAGGACCCCCAGGCAGACCCCAACCCGGTGATACAGATACTGCCCGGCAAAAATGCGCCGCAGACAAACCTGCTGGTTTACACAGATGACAAGACTATATGCAAGTATGGCGAAGTCAACAGCTGGGCCGCATTGAACGGCAAGTTTGAAGGATACAACAATAACACTTTCAAAACATTCCACCAGAAGACATTGTCCCTTCCATCCGCACAGCAGGCAACTTACAAATATTACATCGGATGCAAAAATCCTGCAGAACCTGAGCTCATATCCAGCATATTCGAGCGCGTTATAAGCGTGGACCTCCTTCAGAAAATTGCGCTGATTGATTACACAAGAAAATATTATTCGGGCCCTCCAAATGACCCTGTTGTCCTGAACATCTCCGCAAACAAGCTTACCGACAATTGCTTCTGGGGCGAAACCTCAGGCCAGATTTTCCAGCAGTACCCCTCAGCAGGAAGCTCCAGGGGAGAGTATTTCTACTCCAAATCCATCGCATCAAGGCTCAACGGAACCCCATTTATCGAGGGAAATTACAATTACTATTCTGTATGCATGGAAGGGGGAGACACATCAGCTATACTCTCCCACAGCATTATCATAGACAAAACTCCGCCATCAAAGCCGGTTGTGAACGACTCCTCGAAGTATGTGAACAACTCGGAATTCACCTGGCTGACATCAGAGCTCCAGCTCAGGCTCTTTTCGGAAGACAACTCATCCGGAATAAATTATTATGTTTACTGGCTTGAGGACTCCAGGAAGAAAACAATCCTGAACTTTACGAACACCACGAAACACGATGAAGCTTTCATGGTCACTGGCCTTAACCTGACAAACGGCGAAAGTTATTACTTCTTTGCAAAGGCATTCGACGGCGCAAACCTCGCGTCTGATATCGGAAAGTCAGACGGCATAAAGGTCGATGTTTCCAGGATTCCTGCAACATGCTCTGACGGAATAAAGAACAGCGACGAAAGTTCGAAGGACTGCGGAGGCTCCTGCACGCTGTGCCAGCTGAACGAAACCTGCAAGGGCAATGATGATTGTATCTCAAAATCATGCGACAAGAGCAAGGTTCCGTTTGTCTGCGCTGCACCCTCCTGCCAGGACAACATACTTAACGGCAATGAAAGCGATGTTGACTGCGGAGGCTCCTGCACGTCAAAGTGCGGCGTGAACAAAAAATGCTCCAAAGATACAGATTGCATATCCCCCAACAAGTGCAATGCTGCTGCCAAGCTCTGCACGGGCATAGACAGCTGCAGCAACAGCAAGCTCGACCCGGATGAAACTGATGTTGACTGCGGAGGCGATATATGCAGCCCCTGTTCCATTGATTCAACCTGCTCGATAAACAGCGATTGCAGCTCAAAATACTGTGATGCTGAAACCAAGAAGTGCGGCAAGCCTGACTGCTTTGACGGAATAAAGAACGGCGATGAAACAGGAACCGACTGCGGCGGATTGTGCAGCCCATGCGGCAGTACTATAGGATTAGGTGACCGCGACAATGACGGGATTAGCGATGACTGGGAGGACAAGTACTGCGGCGGAGACTGCGACCCCGATGAAGACATGGACAATGACGGCCTGATAAATTCGGAAGAGCACACTCAGACAACAAACCCGGTTGAGGCGGATACCGATGGAGATGGATATTCCGACGGAGAGGAAGTTGATGCGGGAACAGACCCATTGGACCCCAACTCCAAGCCGGAAAGCAGCTTCTTCCTGACATTTATGCTTGTGTTGGGCATCCTTGCGTTGCTGTTCGTTGCGGCATACGCCTTTTACACATATTATTATCTCCCTAAAAAGAGGGGAGGAAAACCGCCAGCAAGTTACTCGTCTCAAAAAACCCCGATGCAGGGGCCCCAGCAGCAGAAGCCAAAGACTGAAGAAAAGTTTGGCGGCATTGAAGAGCACAAAATCCCACCCATACAGCCTCTTCCTCTTACCGCAGAGCAGATAAAGCGAAGGGATGAGATAAAGCAGCTTCTGGAAAAGAGAAGGGAGCAGCGTGAAGCTTCCAGGAAAAAAGTCTTTGAGGTATTTGGCATAAAGGAAGGCCAAAAGCAGAAAGTTGCAGAAAAACCGGCAGCGAAAGTCCAGCAGCCCGAAAAACCAGCTGTTAAGGCACAGAAGCCTTCATCCGCTGCTAAAAAACCAGAAGCCGTGAAATCTCCCCCGAAACCTGCACCTAAGAAGAAAGAAACGGCTAAGGCAAAACCAAAGGAATCTGCAATGGAGCGCCTTTCCAGGATAGCCAAAAGGAAATAAAACCATAAACCCCCTGTATTTTTAATATTTATGACGCCCACTAAAACAACGATGCACAGCGCCTCAGAGGCATCATAAACAAATGAAAAAGAAAGCCTTTCTTGGCTCTGAAATCTTCACCTATATTATGCTGATGTTGGTTGTTTCGTTAATTCTTATCCTCGGCTACAAGTCCATCGGTTACCTGAAGGACCGCTCTGAGGAAATTGCAAAGCAAGAGATGATAAACACGATGTCTGCTGACATGAAGGCAACCTTTTCGTACGGCTCCGTCAGGGAATCATACTACGATGTGCCTGAAAAGGTGTCTGAAGTTTGCTTTATAACCTGGAACCAGCCAGCCGCAATGGACGATGCCCAGCGGAAAAAATATCCCCTGATTTATGAGGAATGGAGCTTCAGCTATGAAAAAAACTCTCCAACAAAAAACGCATTCCTTTATGTTGATACGGACGATTCCGGAGGTTTTTTCTTGGGCAAAGGCGATAATTCTTTTTTTGTGACGAGCCCGGACCACTTCAGGTGCATAAAGGCAATAGACGGCAGGATAAGGCTGAAGATGACCGGAAAAGGCGATAGGGTGGAGATATGAAAAAGGGCGATGTCACCATTCAGTTCAACTGGATTCTCGTGCTCATAGCCGGAGCAGTCATACTTGTATTTTTTGCTGGCGTCATAAGGTTTGCGTCAAAGTCATCCGAGGACAAGACAAACCTTGTAGTCCTTAATGCACTCGGCTCAATATCAAGTTCCATAAAATCCGGGCAGAATCTCGACAAGCCCATCGAATCAATACCCGAGGCGGAAATTAAGTATGAATGCGTTGCGCCTTCGTGCTCCTGCTCGCTTGGAATCGGAGGCCGTGCCCTGGACCTGGACCCAACGCTCATAGTATTCGCCCCCTCGCGCATGGAAACGCCCACCCTGCTTGCAAAATCCCTCTCATGGGAATCTCCTTTCTGGGTTGCCAACTTCCTTTACATTACTTCAACATCCATAAGGTACGTTTTTGTCTATGACGGCAGCTCACTTGAGCTGAAGGAACTGATAATGGAAAACCTCCCTTCAAGACTCAAAAAAGAGGAGATTGATGTTGCAGATGCAGAAAAATTCAAGGGCAAGAACGACAAAGGCGTCAAGGTAGTTTTCATTGGAGTTGAGCCTGCTGACGATTTTGCATCCGCTCTCAAAAGCATGAGTGATGAAGATGTTAATGCTGTCAAAATCAGCGGGAACGACAGGTCTGGAAGCGTTTCCTATTACCAAAAAAAGGAAGATTCATGGGAGCCGGCAAATGAAGGTGTTCAATACATAGGACTCCCCTCCCTAATAGGATCTATCTTTATTGACGAGTCAGGGAGCGAAGAAACCTCCAACTTTGAATGCGTTGAAAGGAAGTCATTTGAGACTCTGAAGTACGTGGATAACGCGCATATTGCAAGGGCCGGGAAGATAAGAGATATTTATGATTCCGGCTCGTCGTGCAGCGGCATATACATCAGAAGCCTGGAAAGCCTCGGCGGTTTGTACAGCGCAGTTAAAGACCCGTATAAAACCGGCATGGATGTTATGGTTCAGGGAATAATGCAGTCATCAGAAAGCCTCAGGGCAGAAAACGAAGAGGCGCTGTTGTATTCATGCGCCCTGATTTACTAGGAATTGACATGAAAAAATCACAGATGCAGCTCGGCGAGACAATGGCAATACTCCTGGTATTCATGGTTCTCGTGGGCCTTGGGTTTGCCTTTTACATGAGAGTCAGCAAGGCATCGTTTGAGAAAGACCTAAAAGCCCAGGAGGCAGAACTCTCCATACAAAAGCTGCAGACCATCACGCACCTTCCGGAGCTTGCCTGCTCCAGCGAGGGAGTCATAACCGACAACTGCATAGACGTCTACAAGGCCAGCGCTTCAGCCGGTCCTGAAGGTTTCTTCACTAAAAACCGGATTTACTACCAAAAAATTCTTGGCTATTCGAGCATTACCCTTTACCAGATGAGCCCAAGCGAGGGATCGCCGCAGGTTTTGTACGAAAGCAAAAAGGGCTCCAATTATAATGTGGTCTTCCTGCCGGTAATCCTGCACGACCCCGTGGAAAACTCCGATTACTACGGGCTGCTGGAAATTGCCACATACACAAAATGAAAAAATCACAGATGGAAATCATGGGGCTTACCATCATTGTAGTTATACTTGCATTTGTCATGCTCTTTGTTGTAAGCTTCGTGATGAAGCCTTCCGAAGACACAAAAACCGATAAGATACAGGCCAAGCTTGCCTCTTCCGTAATGAGCACCTTGCTTAAGACAACAGCAGTTGACTGCAAGAAATTCACATTGGGCGAGCTGGTAAAAGACTGCAGGGAGGGCATGGGCTCTTACATCTCATCCTGGGATGAAAAAGACATTAGCGACGGGACCATTGACAGGGACAACAAAGGCAACATAGAATGCAGCCCTGGCAAAAATTCATGCTCCTATGCCCTCAGGGAAATAAACAGCATACTCAATTCAACCCTTTCTGAGCGCATCAACGTTAACTACAATTTCCTCATATTGTCGCAGGGGAATGGATGCGAGGCAACCAAAAACCCTACAAACGTGATTTTCCACACCGGCCCCGGATGCCCCGCAACAAAACAGCATGAGTGCCAGCCCTGGCCAACCAGCATAGAGACACTTCAGATTGGGCTGGATATATGCAGTAAAATTTGAAACCATCGATATATTTATATACCCCTTTATTGGAGTAAGCGTCAAGAGAGGTGACATGATGAAAAAGGCACAGTCAATTTCCATCAACACAATCATAGTCGCGGCAATCGCGCTTATAGTTCTAGTTGTTCTGGTTGCAATCTTCACGGGCAGATTGGGAGACTTCAATCTGGGCCTGTTCAAGATAAGCGGCGATTTGAAGAAAGACTGCACGGAGATAGACGCTTCTTACACTGTGAGGGCTCTTGACGAGTGCAACGCGTTGGAAGGCGCGCAGCATGTCCGCTCCAAGGATGCGCCGGGCACCACGGAGTTCGTGTGCTGCACTAAGTAAGCGAAATCCTTTTATAGTTTGTTTCTTATTTTTTGTCTTATGAAAAGAGGTATTGAAAAGCTCAGCTTTAACCTGATACTGGTAGTTGTCCTTTCCATTCTTCTATTAATAGCACTTATTTACATCTTTGCCAAAATGTTCCCATGAGACTAAACAAGCGCGCAGGAGTTTCGGGCATAGAGATGGTGGCCATACTGATAATCATGCTTGTTGCTTTCCTTCTCATGTTCGGCGCAGGCACGACAATAATCGGCCTTCTCAAGCACAAGACCGACATAGAGGCGTGCAGGGCTTCCGTCTACGCCCATGCAACATTCAAGGGGCAGATTGGGGCGTTAAAAACTATAGAATGCCCAAGAAGGGAAGTTGTGTTCTATAACGACAAGGTGGAAATTGACGGAAACAAGGCAGAGGATTTTAAGGAGCTGAACAATGACATCGTAAACAGGTACGTTGCAGAGGAGCTTAAGAACTGCTGGTACATGATGGGTGAGGGAAAACTCAATGTGTTCAAAGAAGAGCTAGTTGGAACGAACAAGGTGTGCCTGGTATGCTCAGAAGCGACATTCGACAAAAGCCTGGATAAAAATTACTATGCAGGACTGGCAGAGTACCTAAAGAACAAGAAAATGCCGTCCAAGAATGTAGAAAATATAACCTATTCCCAATATTTATGGGGGGAAAACAACATTGGAGAACAGAATATAGGCGCCAACAAGAGATATTACTTCTTTTTTGAAGCAATAAAACCAGGGATACTCTCTTCGTTAATACCCCAAGATATTTTGAACAAGGCAGATTATTTGGTGGTGGGTCCTGAGGGGATACAAAGCACAGTTACTCTTGGAACTGTCGATAAGGTATCAGCCTTCTGCGACTACCTCTACAACTAAAATGAAAAAAGCAATGTCAGGGATGGAGTTTGCCGTGTTGTTCATCTTATTAGTTGTGGTTATGATATTGCTTGTGGTGTATTCAACAAGAATCTTCACCATAATGAACTACAAATACTCCCAATATGCCTGCAAGGCAAGCATTAAAGCCAATCAGGCGGCAATGGTTTCCAAGGAGGAGTACGGCCTTAAATGCCCCATAATTTATGAAACAATACCCAGGGCAGGCGGGAATGACGATGAAAGGAAGGAAAAATACATGGGTGAGATAGCGGAGAGGATGGCATACACCTGGAATCTTTTTGGCGAGGGCAGCTATGACCTCTTTAAGGTGGGCGCAACCGAAGATGAAAAATTCTGCATCATAACCCATCATCTGGAATTTGATGAAGGCACAGATTTGGCTAACGGGAATTTTCTTGTTTACCTCAAAAATCACAATGCGGAAGTTGACAGGGAAAAGAGGAGTTATGGGGATTACTTAAAACCATCTGCTCTGAAGGGTTTTGACTCTGCTCCCGCTTCAATGGTCCCTTCCTCTTACATAAGCACCAAAAAGCCCGTAGCAATAATCTACACTTATGCAAAATGGTCCTGGCTGAAACAGTTTTTGCAGCCTTGGTCTTATCCCAACGAGTTCAGCATGTTCAATCTGGTCTTTAGTGCCGGTGATTTGGACCAGGCATTCTCAATTCGTGGAGGGGAGTGGGACTCTATTGTCATAGTAACCCCTTACGACGTGGAAAACCTAAAACAGCTCGGCTGCACCAACCTTCCGGCTGAGCAGCAAAAGATTAATAAAGATATTCTGGTGAAGTGAGTGCATGGAAAGCAAGAAGGGAATGGAGTCTTACCTGCTGTGGCTGATTTTGGGCCTTGCGGGATTCCTTGTTGCCCTGCTGATTATCTGGTCTGTTTTTCCTGCTGTGGCAAATAAGGTGATAGCGGGGTTAAAGGGCATATAATGGCTTCAAAAAAAGGGATTGCGTGGGAAAGGTTCATAGGGCTGATGCTTCTGGTTGCGTTATTAATTTTAGGCATACTCTTCCTCGCCCAGGTATGGGACCCTTTAAATGCTCTGAAGAGGCTGTTTGGAATATGAAAGGAAAAAAGGGGATGGAGACTATAGAGATTATAGGGCTTGTAATTCTGGTCCTGGTGGTTACCTATGCCATGTTCAGAATATTCCAAAACCCGTCAGCAGCAGCTTACACATTAACCCAAAAGGAAATTCGTTCTGCGCAGCATCTTGCCTGCAGGGCTGAAGGCGAGAAGGCAAAATTTGAGGGGAGGGAAATTACAGATGCAGACAAAGATGGTTACCCGGACGGATGCGATTTCTGCATTGGAGGGGATGACGGTACAGACAAAGATGGGGACATTATCCCGGATGACTGTGACGATAATTCCAACGAGTTCCCAACCGGAAAGACTCTGAAAAAGGTGTGTGAAACCAAATCCGGAAGCTGGGATGACAAAAACAAGCAGTGCAAAATAAATGACGGCAAATGATTCCCTCCAAAAAAGGCTTTGAGATATCACTTGAAATGGCCATAAAGCTGATTATGGCGTTTGCATTTGTCCTTTTCATTACCTATGTGGGCATGAAGTTCGGATTCCTCTTTTCCTCCCAGCAGGATAACGATGCCGCAATAAACAACTTCAACCGCTTGGTTGCAGAAATTGAAACACTTAAAGGAGAGCCTTACGCATACAACACACAGCCCCTTGATTTTTTTCTGCCGGATACTTTTATTCTGGTGGGATTTGACGCAAAGCCTTCCGGACAGTCTCAGGCAGCACCCATAATAACCCAATGCACCAAGGAGAACATAGAGGAAGTGCGTTCTGAAATCTGCAAAGAAAAAGCCTGCCTATGTTTGTACAAAGACTTCGGCGGAGTCGAGCGTAAAGGCATTATAAACGTTGAGATTGGCAACGATTTCGATTCAAACAAAGAAAAGCCCAAGCCCGTTTTATGCCACAAATTTGATGAAAGAATAATATTCCTTGCGCCTTATGACGGAGAAGCAAACGAATTTGGCGGATGGAAATCCCCATGGATTCCAAGATATCCCGGCTATTCCGGAGAAAAGGAATACGAAATGCTGGTCTTTTATGGCAGCAAGTGCACCAGCGGAAGCGATACAGGCATAGTTTCCCTCTACATTGACAGGTACAGGGACGGTGATAACGAGTATGTATACATGACCGGCAGTTCAGGCACATCCAAGGCGAGGAGAGACTCTTTTCTACCAAAATAATTTAAACTAACCCCTCTAAAACTGCTCCATGAAAAAGAGGCTGGACAGGAAAGGCTCTATTGCAGTTTCGATGGTGCTGGAGCTTGCCATGGACCTGATAATGGGCGCCTTGGTGCTGCTTGTGGGGCTTGCATACGTCAACACCATAATTGACAATTCTTTCTATGACAAAATTTACCTCTCAAGGGATTTGGCAATAACAATAAACACCATTTACACAGCCCCCGGAAACGTGGATTACACTTATTTCAAAGACAACATTGACCTAAGCAAATACACCTTTACCCTGAAGCAGGGCCAGATTGGAGTTGTGGGCGGAAAGGAGGGTGAACTCGCATTGTACTACCCCTTTGGCTACAGCACCTTGGTTCCAGTTGAGGATTCCCTGGTAAAAAATCCCTACAAGCTCGAGATAGAAAAATCCGACAAGGTGAAAATTGAAAGCCCTTGACAAGCGCGGCACTGCAGATGTCATGGTAATATGGATTCCGAGGATTATTATGACAACAGTTGTGATATTCACCATAGTCTTTCTCCTCAGAAGCTTTGTCAGGACTTCCATTGATGTGTTCGATACTGAAACATCTGTCTTTGCGCACAGGCTTCTCTATTTGCAGAGCCTTAATTATGTTGATTCGGAAGGCCGCATTCATCCCGGCATGATAGACCTTTCCAAATACAGCCAGGAAAAAATATCGGAAGCCATGGGCCAGGAAATCTTCTACGGCAAGGATAACCGCTACATTGCCGCAAAAATCAGCCTGAAAAATCTTGATGACGGCTCAAAAACTTACAGGGAAATCTACTACAACCCTGTTCTGTACGAGCGTGCTGGCAGGATATACCACGCTGGCCTTACACAGGGGGCTGGAGGGGTCAGGGGAGTCAAAAAAGCATTCTACGTTTTGATAAGCGACAATGAAAAAATCCAGAAGGGGGTGCTTGACGTTGAAGTCATATTCCCGAATTCGTAAAAAAGGCAACTGGATTGCAGATGCATGGGTTATTGTGGTCTTTGTTTTTTTGGTCATTGTTTTTTATTCCATAATAACTATCTCGGGAAAGGGCCGTGATGTGGTAATAAAAGAGGCATCTTTGGGCACCGAATCGGAGAGCCAGCTCCTCACTATACTCAGGATGCCAATTGAGATGGAAGGGAAAAATATGCCCTTATCAGAAGCTTTGGTGGTTTACGGAACTGAAAACAGTGATATCCGGCCGCAGGTTGAGAAATCCTATGGCGCTTTTTTCAGTTCAGCTTATGATTCCCCGTGCTGCGCAGCAATAACATTCAACCAGGGTAGCCCCATACTCTTCAGCAACCCTGGCAGCGTGATAGGTGAATGCTATTACAATATGGACAACATGGAATCTTTCAAAGCGCTTGTCCCGTCATATTCTTCCCCAATTGAAGTGGAGTTCCGGATCACGAAGCCAACAGGCATTGAGTGGTGCAGCGTAAAATGAAAAAAGCCCAGGCATTTCCGGCATTCCTCGTCGTCACGTTTGTAATCTCCATGACATACGCACTGGTGCTTTTGAGCGATGACAAGTTTGATTACATCAGGCAGCCAATCGGGGAGCAGCAGTTGGTCGTTCTCAGCATGGTGTATGAAGGCGAGAAGGTTCTCAATTACGTTGACACTTCGGCAGTGCTGGCATTAAACGACGCAATGCATGAGTTTGCGGAAACCGGCGGGGCAGGAGAAGCTCAAGGGTGCAGGACGTATCTGGGATACACGGTCTGGGGTGATAATTGTGTACCTTCAGAGGAAAATTTTAAGGAAATATTTCAGAACTCAATTAATCCATATATTTCAGATTATCCGCTTCAGGGAATCCCCTTTATAATAACGATATCGGGCACAACCGTTACAGGAATTTCAGGCGAATATGTCCATGTAAACCTTCCGGCTCAAAAAGCGATGGAAGAATCCGAAAAAACAGGTGAAGAAATTGAAAAAATAAAAGAAAGGCCTTCGCTGATTGTGGAGGTAACCGATGAAGGCTTAACAAAGGCAAAATACTCTTATGAGCAGTGCGATGCGATGTCAAAGGCAGTTTTACGCGGCGGAACAGGGCTTTCAGAAGACAACTTCGTCAGGATGGCGGATAACGGGCAGCTTGTTTCCATAGAATCCCCCAACGTTGTCTTTCAGAGAGCCGAAACAAATGTCATGCAGAAGAATCTGGCACAAAACATAGTTGCAGCTGCAAATGCGTGGAGCCAGCAAAATGACGGCAATGGCAGAATTCAGATATCCTCGGCATGCACGGGCACTCACGGCAAAAACTCCCCCCACAATTTCGGCAAAGCTGCGGATATCACTGGCTGCTGGGTCGGCGGCAGTTACTACGATTTCAAATGCGTTAATCCGGAGCTTACTGCAAAATACAGAAACTTAAAATGCTCCGAAGAAGACAAACGGATTGCAAACGAGTGTTACAGCCTGTTGGCGCAGTACAAATCCTCATTCAGCAGGTTCATAGGGCCTAATGACTGCAGCCAAAAAGACTGCCCGACGCATTACAACCATATAGATGTGGCAATATGAAAAAGAAAATATTAATCGCAGCGGCAATGCTGGCAATAATAATCCCTCTTGCATTCTCCCTTTTCGAATCCGGAAAGAAGGTTGATATTCCTTATTGCAATGGATATTACATTAACGATATTCCGGCAACAGACCTGAAGCCGTGCGCCAAATACTTTGAGACATTCGACAGCACAATTCCTGATGATTCAGGCATCGACCCTCTTCTTATGGTTTCCCTTGCATATCAGGAAAGTGCCTGCAACCCCAATATTCCCGGCGGTATTATGCAGGATAGAAACTGCCTAAATCCGGGAGCGTGCCCCGATGTGCAATCCCAGATTGCAGCCGGTGTTAACCATTTTATTTCTGACTTCAATGCGCTTTACAGCAAAGAGATGACTGGCGAGCAGGCTTTGAAGCTTTCCCTTTTCGCATACAACCGCGGGCTTCAGACGGCAAAAAACGCCCTTCAGAAAATGGACAGGGGCATGCCAATAGACGATGCAATGAAGGAAGCATGCTATGGGGTGTTTAAGGAGGAAGGAAAAGGATGTCTGTACTGCAGGCTCGATTCAAAAGGCAATGATAAATGCACCCACCCTGGCTATGGCGCAAAATATCCGGAGAGAATTTTAGGCATCTATGGAGGTGCATGCGGAAAGCTCGGTGGAACAATTCAGTCAGAGTCCGTTTTGGTGGATAAGCTGACAGAGGGGGTTAAGTACCTTCCTGGCAGGGAATCTTTAGGCTCCTACTCAGTGCGTCCCACATTCGAAATCCGATCTAACAAAGAACTGATGTCATCATTCAATGAGCTTAAATCAAAGGCAGACACGCTCAAATCCGCTTGCGCCAGTTCAGAAAATCTCGAAAAATGCGTCAATGAAAACAGGGCAATATTGGAATCGGCCGATATGAAGCTCTCTGACTGCGAAACACAAGACGAAAAGACTGTTCACAGGGTAATGGAAGCATATATGCTGTGCAAAAACTCCCCTGAAGAAAATTGCTACTGCGATGTTAATCTGAATATGCCTCCGGAAGAGGAATCCTCAGTTACGATAGAGAACTATAAATCAGAGTCAGAAAGCGGGGAAAATATCCAGAGCATAATCTTCTCAGCGGAAGATGCCTCGGAATCTGTTGACGGCATTTTCAGCATTTACAATCTTGACAGCAGTGAATACAAGCCCATAGAATCAATGACTTACTCATTCAACCGGGGAACTCTGTTCAAGAGCTCGGGCATAAAGTTTTCAAACTCGGCAGAATGGGAAGACCAGAAAAATCACCTGATATTTGTAAAAAGCGGAAATGACATAGGAATTGTTGAAAAAAATGAATGGGAAAAAACACCCAACAAGCCGGTGCAGTGCGCAGCCAAAAAGTCAACATACACTTTCTGCCTCGTGGACGAATCAGATTCTTACTTCAGCAAAGGCCCGGAAAAGTCCCCGTTGCAGTACAAATTTGCAATTGACTTCTCAGGGGAATCTTAAACTGCAGAACAGAAATCATTATAAACCATTAATCCATCCTTCCTGCCAAAGAGGTGTGGTATGTTCAGGGTTCCTTATGCGCAGATAGTTGAGAAGATAAGGGAAGAGGCAAAGCTCTCTGAAGCCGAGATAGATACAAGGGTAAAGGCAAAGCTTGAACAGCTTTCGGGGCTTATTTCAAAGGAAGGCGCGGCAACAATTCTTGCAAACGAGCTCGGCATTAAAATAATAGAAAAATTCTCAGGCAAGCTCCAGATTAAGAACGTAATAGCCGGCATGCGCTCCGTGGATGTCGTTGGAAAGGTCATCCAGGTTTACGAGCAGCGCGAGTTCCAGACCAAGAACGGTGCTGGCAAGGTGGCTTCTTTCATAATCGGCGATGAAACCGGCACGATACGCATTGTCTGCTGGGGCGCCCAGTCTGACATGGTAAAATCACTCTCGCCCGGAATGACCATTAAGGTGAGGGACGGCTATGCAAGGGAAAACAACAGCAGGCTTGAGATACACACAAACGACCGCTCAGCTTTGCAGATAAATCCCCCTGGGGAAACAGTTGAAATAAGGCAGCAGCAGTCTGTCAGGAAAAAGATAGAGGAGCTTTCCGAGCAGGACTCAAATGTTGAAGTGTTGGGCACCATTGTCCAGGTCTTCGACCCAAGGTTCTATGAAACATGCCCCGAATGCAATAAAAGGATAAGGCAGCGCGGGGATGCATTTGTCTGCGAGCTTCACGGCGAAAGAACCCCATCTTATGGTTTTCTCCTGAATATATTCCTTGACGACGGCACCCAGAACATCCGCACGCTGTTCTTCACCCAGCAGGCCGAAAGCCTCCTCAGCATGCGCCGCGATGACATAATTCAGTTCAGGAGCAATGCCCAGGGTTTTGAAAGCGTTAAGAAAGGCCTCCTCGGCACAATAATAAAGGTTTCCGGAAAAGTCACAAAGAACCAGATGTTTGACCGCCTGGAATTCATCTCCCAGAGCGTGATTGCAAACCCCAATCCGGAAGAGGAGCTCCAAAGGCTCTCAAAATGATGTTCTACACCCATCTGGCGTTTTCCTTTCTTGCGGCAATGCTCGGAATAAGATTTTTCCACCCTTCAGGCGAAATACTGTTTGTTATCCTCGTGATACTCTTCGGCGCCCTTCCGGATATTGATACTGACAAATCAGTTGTTGGAAGAAAGTTCCCGTTAATCTCAAAATTCATAGGCTTCTTCTTCAGCCATCGCGGTATTTTCCATACAATATATGTGCCTCTGCTTCTGTTCGTGCTGTTCTCATATTACACAGGCTTTTCCATGGCAGTTGCAGTAGCATTGGGATACCTCTCCCACCTTGCAGGAGATGCATTGACAATACAGGGCATTAGGCCGTTTCATCCATTGCACAATCTCGAAATCCGCGGCTTTCTTACAACAGGCTCTTTTGCGGAATCCATCCTCCTTATAGCAATCTTTATTATTGACATCAGCTTGGTGGTGAGGTGGGGATTGTAATGGAAGAATCAACAAAGAGGCTTAGGCATGAGCTGGAAAGATTTGGGGAGCGGAATGCAGGACTTTACAATATCCCCCCCGAAACCGGCGCGTTTCTTTCCATGCTGGTGCATATATCAAAAGCCAAAAACATACTTGAAGTTGGAACCTCAAATGGATATTCGGCTCTGTGGCTTGCGGCTGGACGGGGCAAGGTAACCACAATAGAGGCAGACCCAGTTAAAGTGAAGATGGCAGCTGAAAATTTCAGGCGCTCAAAACTCGGCAACATAACTCTTGTGCAGGGCAATGCCTTAAGGGAAATTCCGAAGCTGAAAGGCACATTTGACTTCCTGTTCCTCGACGCAACAAAGGAGGAGTATTTTTCCTATCTCAATCTTGCATACCCCCGGCTGTCAAAAGGCGCGGTTATAGCGGCAGACAACGCAATAAACTTCGGGAAATACATGGAAGACTACCTTAATTACGTGCGCTCATCCAAAAAGTTTAAAAGCGTCCTTGTCCCCATAGGCAACGGGGTGGAGCTTACATTAAAATTATAGTTCAAAATGATCTCATCAAAGGCAAAAAACATCTCCCCAAGCGCAACCCTTGCAATAGACGCAAAGGCGAAGCAGATGCGAAAGGAAGGGAAGGACGTTGTTATTTTCGGGGCCGGAGAGCCGGACTTCAACACCCCTGAAAACATAAAGCAGGCCGCAATTAAGGCAATAAACAATAATTTTACAAGATACACCCCCGTTGGCGGAATTCCTGAGCTGAAAAAGGCAGTTTCGGAAAAATTCATGAGGGACAATAACATTTCCTACGAGCCTTCCGAGATTCTCATCAGCTGCGGCGGCAAGCACACGCTGTTCAATATAGCGATGACGTTGCTCGACAAGGGAGACGAGGCCTTGCTTCCTGTTCCGTACTGGGTGAGTTATGAGGAAATGATTAAGCTGTCAGAAGCGAATCCTGTTTTCTGCAATACTGATGAAAGGTTCAAGTTAACCGCCAAAAACGTGGAAGAAAAGATAACAAAAAAAACAAAGCTTTTGATTTTGAACTCTCCGTGCAACCCTACCGGAGCGGTTGTCGAGCCGGATGAAATCAAAAAGATAGCAAGGCTTGCAGTCGATAATAATTTTTACGTTGTTTCTGACGAAGTCTATGAGGCATTTAACTATACTGGAAAAAATCCAAGCATAGCTTCATTGAACGAAGAAATAAAAAAACTCACAATAACAGTAAATGCGGTATCAAAAACTTACGCCATGACGGGATGGCGCATTGGCTATTGCGGAGCAGGAAAGGAAATAATCTCTGCAATGAATGCCCTGCAGAGCCATTCCACAAGCAACCCCTCAAATATTGCCCAAATGGCAGCATTGGAGGCATTGAATGGCCCCCAGGACAGCGTTAAAACTATGGTAAGGGAATTTGACAGCAGGCGAAAATTAATGCACAAAAGATTAAATGAAATGGGATTAAGCTGTGTCGAGCCCGAAGGCGCTTTCTACGCATTTCCCGACATAAGCAAAACTGGAATGAAATCCATGGATTTTGCATCGAAACTTCTTGATGAGGCATTGGTTGCAGTTGTTCCCGGAATTGCATTCGGCTCTGACAATCACATAAGGCTAAGCTATGCAGCCTCCGTGCAGGAAATTGAGAAGGGGTTGGACAGGATTGAGGGCTGGCTTAGGAAGAATTAGGCATCTTACCCCTACAAAAAGTAATAATCTCTGAATATGTGGGGGTAACAATCTTTTATCAGTCATCTATAGAAATTGCCACCAAAAACCTTTACAAACCCCGTAACACAAAAAACCTTATAAATGGCAAAGCCGAAGGTAGGTAAAATGCTCAAAAAGAGGCAGATTACCTTAACACTAATCCTTATCCTGCTTGCCCTTTTCCTTATTGCGCAGACATGCAGCTCACCGGTAACATTTGACTCAGAGCCACAGGGAGCTGATGTTTATGTTGACGGCAAGATTAAAGGCGTTACACCTATTATTATCTCTGTTGCTGGCGGCCAGCACAATATAAAATACTCAAAATCCGGCTATGAGGATTTAACTTTCCAAATCCAGGTTCTAAATGCACAGGAAATATCCAAGACATTAACTCCAATAGGGCAGTGCCAGGATTTGGATGCCGATGGCTATGGAAAACCAGCTTCTGCTTCCTGCCAAAATGCAGAGTTAGACTGCAATGACGATAATGCAAATGTAAACCCCGGCGTATCTGAAATTTGCACTGATGGCATAGATAACAACTGCGATGGCGCAATTGACAGCGGGGATTCAGTATGCGCAGCTTGCCCCGATGCAGATGCAGATGGCTATTGCGCAATGCCTTCAAACGCCAACCTTTTTATCGGATTTGACGAAGGCGATGCACCGTTCCACGACCTTGTGGCAGGAAATGATGCAAGCTGCACCGGGGGGTGCCCAGCAGTAGTGCCCGGCAAGGTTGGAAATGCCGTTCAGTTTGACGGCACAAATTACCTGACAATTACAGACAGTGATGCATTGACCTTAAACGGCGATTTTACAATAAGCATGTGGATAAAAACATCCATGCCTAAACTCAGCTCCTACCTGCATTCCGTAGTAACCAACTGGCAGGTGGATACCCAACAGCCATTCTGGGCCATAGAAGCTGCAAACGGTAGGCTAAGCTACCGAACCAAGGCAGACGACGGCACTTGGAATGGCGATGGCACCGGAGAGGTGATTAGCGATGGAAACTGGCACCATTTTGCGCTGACCAGGTCAGCCGACACATGGAAATTCTACATTGATGGCGAGCTTAGCAGAATCTCGCCTGTAAAGTCATCTTCACCAATCAACCCCGTGCTAGAAACGAGAATAGGCCAAAGCGTTGACGGCGGTTACGGATTTAATGGCTTTGTTGACCAGCTTTCAATCTTTAACCGGGCTTTGTCTGATCTGGAAATTAAGGAGATTTCACTTCAGCAAAGCCAATTTGACTGCGATGATGGAAATAACGCATTGAATCCCGGGGCTGTTGAGGTTTGCGATAATGTGGATAATAATTGTAATGGGGCAGTTGATGAGGGCTTCAACAATGTTGATTCCGACAATGATCTTTACACAACTTGCGGAGGGGATTGCGATGACTCAAACCCATCAATAAATCCATCCATGCAGGAGCTGTGTGATAACGGCATAGATGATAACTGTGATGGCCAGGATGAAACCCAAGATTACGACAACGATGGTTACACTGTATGTGGTGGTGACTGCTGGGATTATGATGCCAACATGAGCCCAGGCATTCAGCTTGAATCTTGTGGCGATTTAAGAGATAACAATTGCAGAGCTGGCGTAGATGAAGGCTGTAGCCTTTGCCAAGGCGGGGTTGTTAGATGCTTAAATGGTAATACTCCACAAAGATGCGTATACGACGGAACTAACGCCTATTATACTAATGAAGGCAGCCAATGTCCTTTTGGCAAAGAATGTTTCTCTGATATCAGCTTTTCGCCTGAAGGGCGCAGGATAGGGAAAACGGGGTGTACTGGCGGATTGTTATTCTTGGACCAAAGCAATGTTTTGTATAACGAATTTGGAGGCATAAAATTCCCGGATGACCTTCCAAATGAATACATAAAAAGTAGCTGTGTCAAGATATACAATAGTTATGTAAATGTTGACACTGTAAGATGCCCGGAGTTGGCGGTTACGAGGATTGCAAGGTTTTTGGATGTTCCTTCAGATCTCCTAGATACTATACACAAATCTGAGGGCACCGCCGCAGTATATTGCGACCCGTACGATACGAGCGGCCTTTGCCCATTGATAGACCGAACCGGCGGTATTGTTGATATAGAGCTGAGGGGAAATTCGCAAGATCAGTTCACAAAAAAATGCTTTGGTGGGATTTGTGAAGGTGATGGGGGTTATGATACCCATACATGCGGGGCGGTTTCATGTCAAACTCCCTATTTAGTAAGCTACCAGCATGAAAGTTATCAAATCCCTAACGGCGAAAACCCTGATGGCACTACCAAATACAAGAATTGTCAAAAGTGCTGTTCAACACCAGTTGTTAAGTGTCCTGAAGGATGCACTGGCGGCGGAGGTTACCCGGGGGCGCCCCCTCCAAAATGCAAAGAATGCACGGGAATTAGTAAGTGCGGTAAATGCGATCCAGGTGTAGAAGGTGGCGGAGATAAAGTCCCCTCTAGCTGTAAAAGTTGTGGGGCAACTGGGTGCACTACCAAATGCGAGCAGGGTGTATTGAATCAACTGCGCTGTTGGTGGAATCCCGAAGCCCCCGAGAAGTATGAGTGCGAGAAGACACAATCATCAGCTTCAGGTAGTGCAATTTATAATCCCCTCTCCGGTTATGCAACTGGAGACCAATGCGAGGTTCCAACATGCCCAGTTGACAAGACAAAAAATTGCGGCAATCTCGATGACGGAAGCGGCGAGCCAAAGCCAATATGCTGTCGTTCAAATCAAAACTGCCCCGATAGTCAGCACTCAACTTGTTGGTACGGGGGGCTACCATGCCCATCGGGAACGGCATGCAGGGACTCTGTGGGGAACATAAACCAGTGCTGCCCTCCAAGTGGGTCCCCTTACAAAACAGGCTGCGGCGATAATGGATATTGCTATGATGAAAGGGTATGTGATTTAAGTGCTTCGGGGTATACACCAGGGTATGTAAACTGCCCCCCGATGGATTATTCACTTGCACATTGCTGCCCAGATAAAGGTGGTTACTTTGAGTCTTGTGAGCTGACGCCTGAAGGAGGACGTACTGAAAACTGCAACGACTGTCCGCTTTCTCATTACAAACAAAGCTTTTGGAATAACAGAAAAATTTGCTGCAACCCCGGGTACATTCCCTGCAATCCAGATGAAGGCGCTTGCGACACAAATGACTGGTGCATATGGGCGTGAGTGCGTTGGGTTCTCTAAAGTAAACTTATCTGCACTCTTTCACGCTCGCATATATCATTAAGGGGGCAAAATTATAACCCACCCTTAGCTGCTCCTCAAGTGTCTTTGCCTTTGAACACAATCTGTCCCTGATTCCATCTATAGTTCCCCGGTTTTGTTCATTTATATGTACATACTTTACCAAATCAAGAAAATATTTTTCCCAAGAAGAAATGTTCTCAAAAAATTTATCGTCTTTTGATGCCCTTAATGAAATGCTATCTAAAATGCTTATTGCAGTATTGCTTAGGCTTTCCTTGTCGTCGCTGTACTTATGCAGAACTTTGAAAACAAGAAGCATGCTGGGAGTATGTATATAGGGCATTTCAAGGCTATTAGCCACATTTTGGCTGTTTTCCCTGAGGTAGTCCAGTATTAATCTGCTGTCCTCACCCCTAACAACGAAATTGCAGTATTCCGGACCTGGCAAATCATCCCCTTTAGCTTCTTCAATAACGGATTGCGGCAGGTCTTCCATCCCAACCCAGCAGCTGCTTTCATAAAAGAATAGCCCAAAACTTTTCACTGCGCTCTCAAGGGGCAGCTTCAAAAAATCCCTGTACGAGATGTTTGCATAATCCTCAAGGGAGCCTGAGAAGAGTGTTTGTCGAGTCTCGCTTGCTACTTTCTCTTCCAGTTTTTGGCTTTCTTTTGCTTCGTCCTGAACATCATCGTCAGGTGTTAATGCTCCATGGGGAACTATGGCATCATGTCTGCCGTTTTCGTTGTAAGGTTGAACAATTGCAGCGTCTTGCGCAAAATGCTCTGCTGGCGGATTCTGATTTTGCCTCAATGCATAGTAAACTAAAGCAGAAACAGTTGCAATTCCTGCAGCAATAGCCGCTATATTCCGTCCCCTCATGCAATGCAGTAATCAGGCAGCATATTTAAACCTTGCTAGATATTACTATAAGGCGGTAGTGAATTCTCAGCATAACAGAAAGTCCTTGGCATTTCCAAAGCAAACGGAGCGGTACAATTCCCCGAAGCCGCCGAGCGCTACAGGCCGTAAGGTCGCCTGTCACCTGCTCCCTTTTTTAAGCATAATCCCATTTCCCCGTAACTGTGCTTTATGAGATTCTATATTTGTTTACATGTCAAAAATGCAGTCATTTTTGAGATGCTCAAAAACCACAGTTTTTGACATGTAAGTAACCTTTATATATGGGTTCAATAACTTACATCATATGCGTGGCCTTAAGCGAGAAAAAATCCTAAGAGTACTCCTTACAGAACAAAAACCGTTAAGCAAGAACGAAATCTCAAAAAGGGCACTCTGTACAAGGCAGTGGGTCATCCTTTTCCTGCGTGAACTTGAAAAGAAGAGGCTCGTGAAAGGAACAAAAGCAACAAACTTGGAAGGCTTAATCAAACACTGGCTCTCTCTGCATAAAAAACCAAAAAAATACAGGGATTATATGGTAAAAGAACCCCTTAAACTGCTAAAGAAATCCAAATTAGAATACGTCCTAACTACATATCAAGCGGAAAATTTAGTGCAGCACCACCTTTTTCCTTCAAGAACGGATATTTACATCAAGGAAGAAGACCTGCCAAAATGGCATACCCTTCTCCTAAAGGAAGGGCTCTATGGAAAAGGCAATGTCCGCATCATTGTTGCAGAAGACCCCATTGCATATGGCAAGCGAAAATTAAATGGAGTCTTTGTTGTTTCATTACCGCAATTAATAATAGACCTATTTACGGAGGGGGGGCCGGCAGCGGAGGCAGCAGAAATGCTACTTGCCAAGCTTAAGAAAAATGTATCCTGAATTTGAAACACGGACGTCATATAAATATCTCAAGCAAGCAATTTTAGCGCTTGAGGAACCGATTTGTATCCTTGGCGGGTGGGCGGTCTTTCTTCACGTGAACAAAAATTTCCAGAAAGCACAAGGGCGGCCTTATCTTGGAAGCAGGGATATTGATCTCGGTTTCCATTTGAATAAAAATGCAACTGTAGAACACATGAAAAATTCTGCGCTCGCCAAATCACTCGATATCCTAGAAAACAAGCTTAAATTCAAATCGGTGTCATTCAGGCTCCTCAAAGAAATTCATACGGAAAAAGAAGAAGAAATCGGGGAAGGCAAGATTATTCCAGCGCATTTTATCTTTCCGATGTACGTTGATGTGCTTGTGGACAATATCCCTGCAAAATTCAAAGAGGTTTTTCGCTTCCAGCCAGCAGATGAACCCTTACTGCAGTTTACGTTTGAGGGTGGAAAATACAGGGAAGAACTCAGAGAATTCAATAAGAAATTGTGGCTGCCAAAACCAGAATTGCTCTTAGCCACAAAATTGAATGCTTTAAAGTTACGGGATAAAGAACATAAGAAAATCAAAGATCTTTGCGACATTTTTGCATTGCTATGGTATTCGAATGAAAAACCGCAAGAACTATGCAGGAAAGTGGTTTCGTTTCTGCCATTAAAAAGGATACAAAATATAATTCTCTCTATTGATGAATCGGATTATCAAAAAGCAAGTGTGCAATTGAACCATAGCCCAGAAGAAATAAAGAGACTAATAAACTTATTGATGTAATCAAACTTTGGCTTCTTGCTCTGACAATTGCGGTGTCCCAGTTTCTTGCCACACTCTGATTATAGCAAGTGACACAAATTATTATACAAGATGTCACTTGCTTGTCAAAAACATTTGGTTTTTGAGCATGCTCAGAAATCACAACTCTTTCAATGGACTATTGTGATTTCTGACATATTACGAGCAGACAACTATTTTTGTATAAATATTATTGTCTGCGAGTATAGGTAGTCCACAGTGGTTTTGTTATGTGCATTA
>JACQSR010000009.1 GCA_016211215.1 Candidatus Woesearchaeota archaeon | reverse complement strand
TTGTAGTGCTCCCCCGCCAATTCCTTTAAGTTTCAGCCTTGCGACCATACTTCCCAGGCGGCGAGCTTAACATCTTCATTACGACACTGCCCATTCATGAAGAATAGGCAACACCAAGCTCGCAGCGTTTACAGCTAGGACTACTCGGGTAATTAGCGAGTAAACCATTATTTTTTGTTTCTTTCCTTATCTCGTACTTAGCAGATGTATGCAATCTTTTCCGAGCTAATTCCAGAAATCGATGATTTCTCGTATCTAATCCGGATTGCTCCCCTAGCTTTCGTCCCTCACCGTCAGAACTGTACTAGCCGGACGCCTTCGCCACAGGTGGTCCTCCTAGGATTATAGCATTTTACCGCTTCCCCAGGAATACCTCCGGCTCCTTCCAGTCTCAAGCCTGCCAGTGTCTCCTGCACGTTGTTGGATTGAGTCCGACAATTTCACAGAAGATTTAGCAAACCGGCTACGGACGCTTTAGGCCCAATAAATGTGGTCACCACTTGTGGCGCTGGGGTTACCGCGGCGGCTGGCACCAGTCTTACCCACCACTTATTCTCCAAGATATTTACTCTTAAAAAAAGCCTAGTAAAAACTAAGCACTTAGGGTCCCCTTATCACACTTGCGTGCATTGTAAAGGTTTCGCGCCTGCTGCACCCCGTAGGGCTAGGGCCAGTATCTCAGTGCCCTTCTCGGAGCTACCTCTCTCAAGGCTCCTACGGATCTCTGACTTGGTGGGCCGTTACCCCGCCAACAATCTAATCCGCCGCCATCCCATCCTTAAGCGCCGAAGCTTTAAAGTAAAAGACGTTCCAGTACCTTTACTCTATGGGGTATTATCCTCAGTTTCCCGAGGTTATCCCCCTCTTAAGGGCAGGTTATCGACGTGTTACTGAGCAGTTTGCCTCTCTTGCGAGAAGACTTGCATGGCTTAGTCGAACCCTAATAGCAGCGACCTCCCGCAGGATCAACGGGAATTATTGTGCAAAGCTGATTCGAAATTGACTAAACCTAACTCGCACTTGATTGTGACATCAAGCGGTCATCTTTCATTCCAACCATTCATCTATATGTACTTTAGAATTTGATATCTAAATATATAGACCTGGAGGCGATAGATACCTTAGAGTACCCCGCTGGTTTATAAAGTTTACTAATCTGGGTCTCGTGACGATTAACCAATCAGAATTAAGATTATATCCTGCTTATCTTTCTCTTTCTTTTCTCTTTCTTCATGCGCTTTCGCTGCCACTTCCAGCGCATCTGCCGCTTTTTCTTCCAGCGTCTAGAGTTTCTCTTCATTTGCACCTGAAGTTGCGGACTTGTATTTAAAGATTGTCCTAAAATAAAAAATGCCCCGAACGGGAGTTTCATCGAGGGATTGCATTTACCTTCCCAAAGTTCGTGGGACTTCATGTCCCACTTAACTGCGGGGGTCTATCGGGTGCAACCCTTAGTTTTGAACCCGTGTCATCGGATGTTTTCGATGGTTTTCATCACGAAAATCCGAGATGATTGGCCGGACTACACCATCGGGGCATGGGCCTGCTGAGATTTGAACTCAGGACCACTGGCTGTCTTAGTGCTTAGAACGTGGACGTATAAGACCAGCGCTCTAACCAGCTGAGCTACAGGCCCAGTAATCGTGAAGAGAAAAGGTCTGTATTTAAAAGTTGCGTATGGAATCAGGCACCCATCCGATTTTTGGAAAGATTTAAATACTTAAGTTGTGGGAAGTTCCGATTATACAACCTTGAAAAAGGGGGTGAAAATCAAATGGGAAAAGAGGAATCGTCGTCAAAGTTGGGGATATGGGCATTTGCGATTGGGCTTATCCTGGCTATAATAATCGCTTTGGTGAGCGCGAGTGCGCCTCCAGCATGGGCGTTGGTTTTGCTGGCAATATTGGGATTGGTCGCAGGTCTGCTGAACATTACAGACAAGGAAGTGCAGGCATTTCTGGTAGCATCAATTGCTTTCCTGCTGAGCTTCCAGTCGTTGGGTAATGTGTCAAAGGTGCTTCCGGTTGGCGCAGAGGCAGTAGGTGCCTTCTTCAACCTTTTGGGCGTATTTATCGCACCAGCTGCTGCAGTTGTGGCAGTAAAGGCACTGTACAATTTGACCAAAGACTAGTTAAATTCTTTTTTTCTTTTTTATTCAATTTCTATCAGATGCAGTTTGAAGTGCAGTGATTTTCCTGCCAGCGGATGATTGAAATCTATTGTTGCTTCCCCGTCCGAGACCTGGACAATCTTTGCGGGCATGTTCCTTCCGTCGGGCAAAGTTACCATGAGCATCATTCCCTCTCTTATTTCCTCTTTCGGAAGCTGGTCTCTCGGAACCTTTGCAATAAGCTGGGGCATGGGCTCTCCATAAGCTTCCGACGGATTTAATGAAATCTCCTTCCTGTCGCCTTTCTTCATATCAGATACTGCCCTGTCAAAGCCCCCTATGACTTTGCCGGCCCCTATCTCAAACTCCAAAGGACCGTGCCTGTCAGAGCTGTCAAATACGGTTCCATCGTCAAGAGACCCTTCGTACTCTACCTTTACCTTGCTGCCTTTTTTCAATGCCAAAAAATCACCCCGCCAAAACAAGCAGAACCCATTTCGGCAGTCGGGAAGGAATTAGGTTCATATTTAAGATTTCCGATTGTGGAGAGGTGCTATGGATCGGGAGGGCATTATAGTTGGGTGCGGCGGTTTTTTTTGGGACTAAGCTTTCTTGCCCATATAATCCATTCTATTTTTCTATCTCCCTTCTTAATTTGTCGAACAATGATTTTGTCCTTTCAAGCAACCTATTAAATTCCTCATCGTTTAGGGAAGTCTTAGAGGAATACTGCATTGATTCCCTTATGTCCAATATTTTCTCACTGTGTGCCAAATCCTCTGCGATATCTTTATCAAAAACTTCCTTCAGATCATCCAAATTCAAAGAAACCTTTCCTTTCTTGATTAAATCCTCAATAAATGCAAAAGTACAGCTCTGGTTTCTTGATTGGTAGCCAAATTTGAGCAATAATGCCAAGAGGCAGTGGTAAATGGCATAAAATGAAGCTGAAGCGCTCCAATCAGAATAGCCCATATTCCTGAAGTCTGTAACTGCATTGAGATTATGCACAGCTTTTTGCACGTGCATGCCAATCGCCTCTTTTTTTGGCTCTACCTTTCTCAACCCTTTGTGGCGTTCTCCACCCCTTTCACCTTCCTTAAGGCATTTGTCAAGCTTCTCTTTCAGCGACATTTCTGATTACCTCCACAAGAAACTCATGGCCCCACAGTATTACACCATCGGATATAGCTGAAATGATTATTTTGTCCCTTTTTTTTAGGTTCTCCTTCAAATCATCCTTTGTTTGTATGACATCATGCAGCTTGAATGGCATAGCCATCTTTACCTTGTCTAGATACTGTGAATATTTTTTGTAGTCTGCTTTCTCTATGACAAACAATGCATCAATGTCATTTGGTTTTTCTTTTTTCGTTATATAGGATCCGAATAATATGCACAGCTTAGTCACTGTATTTAATGGCTTTAAATCGTTATAGCGGTAGCTTATTTTGGGCTCTTTGTAGTCGGGTATTAACGCAAGCTCCAGCATCTTATTTGCTTCTATGCTTTCAAAATTAACCTTGTACGACTTCAGATTGGCTATTTTTTTTGGCAATAGCACTCCCCTCTCCTCAAACTTCTTCAGGGCCTCATAGGCTCCATTGGGGGCTAAACCAGTCTTTTTTGCAATCTCATTGATGGAATAGTCACTGTCAAAATTAGCGAGCAGAAACCTTAATATCTTTTTTTCATTGGCGGTTATCATACAGTAACGCTGTATAAGTATACAGCTACTTAAATCTTTTGGTTTTTTTCGAATATTCTGCTTAGAAAGATATGCGACGGCTGGGATTCGAACCCAGGTCACAACCTTGGCAAGGTCATATCTTAACCGCTGGACTACCGTCGCGTATTGCATCAAATCACCGAGGTGATTTGGAATGGGCCCGACCAGACTTTCGATGCCGTGTTCGAACTGGTGACCTTCTCCTTGTAAGGGAGACGTCATGGCCGCTAGACTACGGGCCCTTGTGGGCAAAGAAGATAAGGCATATTTAAAAATATATGCGTTGGAAATATTTATAAGCTGGGTTTTATGCTGTATGGCTATGCCCCTTGAGCAGCTATTGGAGGTGCGAAATCTTCTTCGAAAAATAAACCTGGATCTTAAGAGAGATATTCTTGACAAAAGAGCTGAAAATGAAATATTATCCTCATCTTCGAGGGCAAAGAACCTATTGAGGCCGATAGAACCTGCCCTCACAAGGGACCTGGAAAGCGCAGAAAAACTTCTCAAGATAGGGAGGTTGGAAATGGCAGGCGGGTTTTTTAGGAAGGCCGAGGAGAATTTTGCCAGGTTTGAAGAAGAAGGAATTAGTAGCATTGAGCGGGGAAAACCGCACGTACGCCTTACCAGAACTATCATACTTTGCCATGACGGTTGTCCTGGAAAAGGGAAGGCAATACCTTCAGATGCGAATTTTTGCCCGTATTGCGGAAGAAAAATGGAAGGCAATTGTCCGGGATGCGGGAAAAGAATCTCCATGTTTGGTAACTTTTGCCCCCAGTGCATGTTTGACCTTAGACAAGCTGAGCAGAGGAGAGTATACGGATAAGTTTAAATATAATCATTGGTAGCTTAGAGCCATGCAGGAAAAAATATATGAGATGCTTTTCGAAAAGGACGATGTTACATGGCAGTCGCTTCTTTACGAGCTTGTCAAGAAAGAGGAGATGGACCCGTGGAATGTCGATATAACTGCTCTGACGAAAAAATACATAGAGATTATAAGGGAGCTGAAGGCCCATGATTTCAGGATTTCGGGAAAAGTGCTGCTTGCAGCGGCAATACTGCTCCGCATAAAGTCCAACAGGCTTGTGGGCGAAGATATGCTGCAGTTTGACAGGATGCTTGAGGAGCCAAGCGAGATTGAGGACGTGCTTGACACATTCGGGGAAAGTTACGGGAAAGATGAAGAGCACCCAAGTTTGATACCAAGAACTCCGCAGCCGAGGAAAAGGAAGGTTTCAATTTTTGACCTCGTAGAAGCGCTTGAGAAGGCGCTTGAAGTCAAGCAGAGGAGAATAATCCAGAGGATGCCTGTCATCATGGATGCCCCCGTAAAGGTGCGCGACATATCTGAAATCATAAAGGAGATTTACGCTAAACTCAGGCAGGTATTCCTGTCAAATAAAGTCACCTCCATCAGGTTTTCCCAGCTCGTTCCGGGAGAAAGCAGGGAAGACAAGGTTTATACATTTATTCCGCTGCTGCATTTAAGCAACCAGAGAAAAGTAGAGCTTAACCAGGAAATGCATTTTGGCGAGATTGACATTGCGCTGAGGGATGAGTTGAAGAATCCAGCTTAGGGGAGTCTATGGCTTCGATTAATGACAAGTTGGAGGTCAATGCCAAGAAGTTCCTGGATTTTGTGCTCCTTGCAATAGAATTTGCAAGAAGGAAAGGGGAAAAAGTCCACCAATCCCATTTAGAGGGCAAGTATGGTGAGTTGCTTGAATCAGTCCGGTCGTTTGGAATAGATGTTAGAGATTATGAGCCTGCTCAGGGGGTGGCTGCTTTCTTTGAGGGTCTTTCCGAGGAAGACCTTGTGTGGTATTTGTATAACAAATGAAAAACCCACAATTAGCTTTTTAAATTGTCTCTGATTCCCCCGAGGAATGGAAGAAAGGCCAGTAATTCAAAATGCAAGGGGAATTGCGCAGCAAGTAGCATATTATATCTTTAATTCCTCATGGTTTGACAGAGTTAGAGGCGAGGAAGTTAAGGATGTGCTTCTTTTTGGTTCTACTTTAAGGGATAATCCTCACGATATAGATATGCTAATTATCCATACACTACCGGTTTTAGATGGGTTTGGGAAGATTACTAAGTATGATGAAAAAACGGGACGTATGGTTGCTGATGACGAAGTAAAAATCGAAGATGAGAGGTACAATGCTGAAGCAATTCTGGAGGCGATGGGGTCTCCTTTATTTGAAGACTTTTATGAGGAAAGGGAATCAATAGAAAGAAGTGTCAAGAAAGCTTCTTGGGAAACCAAAAAATGGCCGATCAAGGGAGAATTCATTGTTGATGGTGTTGGCAAGGTTAAAGTTCGTGCTAAGGATCCTATGGAGTTCTATACAACAATAATGACAGAGGCTGACAAGACCCTTCGCAGAAATATGGTTGCAGGGAAGGTTGGTTGGTATTTAGGTTACTGCGGATTGGCGATAAATGACAGGACTTTGGACTTACAGGTTATGAATCAGGACTTACTTGTGCCGGAAAAAGGACAGGAAGATAGGGAAATTGCGATAAAGCAATGCAGGGACCCCTTGTTTTGGCACACAGTCTTAACAACCGGAAGACTTTATGACAGGCACGCAGGAGAGTTCTCGCCTAAGTTTACAATTCCGGTTGAAGCGAAGTATCCGCACGCTGCTGAATTGTTCACTCCAAAATAAAAATGGGGCTGCCGTGATTTGAACACGGGTCTGACGCTTTTCATCTCACAGCATGTGCTTTTGGAGCACAGTCTCAATGAAACCCCGAGCGCCAATGATAGTTGCCGCAGCGCAAATGAATCGCGCTGTACCAGGCTACACTACAGCCCCGATGAGTCATTAACTTTCTTTCCTAATTTTAGCGACAAAAAACTCCGTCACTCAGCTACGCTTCGTTCCTTGAGATTTGTTTGCCGGATTCAATTTTCCTAATTTTAGCGACAAAAAATCCTTCTGTATCATTGTCCTGGGGCCAGATGCGGAGGCAGTCTTTTATTCTTTTGTCGTAAACTTTTCCTTCGAATTCCAAAACCGGATTTGACCTCTTCAGGTTCAGCTCGAATTTTTCAATCTTTGCATTGCCGTATTTTGTTACAAGGAAATCAATAACGCCTTCGTCTTCTTCGGGCTCAAGCGAGCAGGTGGAATATACAAGCACGCCATCGTCTTTAAGGTTGTTAAATGCAGTTTCAATCAAAACCTTCTGCTGTGATGCAAGCCTTTTAATCATGTCGGGATTCCACATCAGCAGCGTCTTGAAGGACTTCCTTATCGTGCCTGTGCCGGAGCATGGCGCATCAACAAGAATCCTGTCAAAGTTAAATCCTTTAAAGTACCTTCCTTCCATCATCGTTATGAGGTGGTTTGTCATTCCCATCCGTTGGAGGTTTATTCCAAGGGGGGAGATTCTTGCCCCCTTGATGTCATTTGCTATAACAATGCCCTGATTTTCCATCATCGCGGCAATTTGCGTTGTCTTTGAGCCTGGCGAAGCGCACATGTCAAGCACAAATTCTCCTGGCTTAGGGTCCAGCACGATTGGCGGAATCATTGAAGCTGCCTCCTGGGTGTAAAAATAACCCAAGGTGTGCTCGGGGATATTTCCGATGTCGCGCCTCTCCTTTTTATGGTGCTCAATCCAAAAACCTTCGCTGCACCAGGGGATTGGGTCCAGATTCCATTTTTCTTCAAGCCTTTTCTTAAGGCTATTGACAGAAATCTTGAGTGTGTTTGCCCTGATGGACCTTCGCAGGAATGTCAATGAGACTTTTTTGAATTCATCAAAGCCGGTAAGCCCTGAATACCTCTCAATGAATTTTTCCTTGAAGATTATCTTTTCATGCATATGCCTTCACCATGTAGGGGCCTTCCCTTTCGTAGCCGAGCTTCCTGAAATAGCCGCGGGCGCCAACTCCCGAAATGACAATGATTTTTTTCCTGCCATGCTGCAGGGAAATGCTCTCGGCAAGAGCCATTAAGCGCTTTCCAATCCCGCGGTGCTGGACGTTTCCAATTTCTCCAATCCCCGTGGATTTTCCATAGACCCGAAGCTCCCTCACCAATGCGCTTTTATCTGTAATCTCCATCCTTAATGCCCGCGAGGGAAACCTAAGCCTGCAGAATCCCACTATATTGTCTTTTTCTGCATCGATTGCAGATATGAAAAATTCTCTTCCTCCGGATGCAGGGTATTCAGCAGTTTTGTATTCCACTTTCTCAATTGCGGAGTCTGTTTTGGGTTCCCTGCACCTTATGCAGCTGCATTTTATGTTTTTTTGCACGGCCAGCTTCTCAACGTACTGCCTTAGGTTTGTTTTGTCAACTCCATCTTCAGTCATGAAAGTTGGAATGTCGCGCTGCACGCGCATTATTCTGACCCATTCAGGGCAGATTTTCTTGAATTCGCAGATTATTTCTGCTGCATCTTTTGTGGACAGCGGCTTAAAGCTTCCTTCCTTCCAAATATCATGAAGCTTAGTGCCGCGGAGAACAAGGCAGGGGTAAATTTTAAGCATGTCCGGCATGAAGCCCTCATTTTCCACATACTCTGCCAATGCCTTGACATCCATGTCTCTGGAAACGCCGGGCAGACCGGGCATTACATGGTATGCGACCTTAAAACCCAGGTCTTTCAGGATTGCAGTTGCCTTCTTGCTTTCATTAACATCATGGCATCGGTTGACGAATCTAAGGACGTCGTCATAAATTGTCTGAACTCCGAGCTCTATTTTTGTGCACCCCATCTCGAGCAGCCTGTTTGCAATCTCCAATGTTGCGAAGTCCGGCCTGGTTTCTATCACAAGGCTCACGCACCTTATGCCTGAATTCTCGTTCAGCAAATGCTCCTCCTCCAGGGTTGATTTCCTTTTTGCAGCAAGCATTTTTTTCTTTATTCTTTCTTCCCGCTCCTTGTCGTTAATTGACGATGGAATCTCAAAAAATTCCCTGAAACTATCCTGGCTGAATTTTCCATTTGGGTAAAACATGCCTGAAAAGTCGTTCATGGCCATGAATGCCTCCCTGACGAAATCAAGCCGGTAATCATCGCCTTCAGCAGCAAAGGTCCCGCCCATTATTATCATCTCGACTTTTTCGGGGCAGTGGCCAAGCAGCACATACTGCTCAAGCCTGTTCATCACCTGGGAATATGCGTCATAATTATTTCTGATTGCGCGCCTGGTCGCTGGCTCTTTTCCGGTGTATGACTTTGGGACGCTGCCGAACACGGAATTTACGCCGCCGGGGCAGTATATGCAGGAGCCGTGCCTGCAGTTTGAAGGCCTGGCCATTATTGCAACGGGAGAAACGCCTGCAATGGTCCTAGTGGGCTTGGAAATAATCCTGGAATTCGTGTTCTGGGATATCTCGATGTCAGTTGGGATTCTTTTCAGGCGGTATTTTGAGCAGAGCTCCAGCTTCATCCTCGAAAGCTCTCCCTTGGTGGGATTTCTTGACTCGATTTCCTGCTGCATTTCCGAATAAAAGTCCATTTGTGCTAGAACACCGGCGTGATATAAAAATGTATAGGAAAGGAAATATTAATGCCCCTTGCTATAATAAATGTCAGGCCTCATTTTTCAGGTATTTTGATATCTCAATCACAATTGAGCCTACGCTGGATATAATAACTATGGCTGCGAATTCAAATATGCTGATGGAAACCATGTCGAGGTATCTGCCAACCGGCGCTATGAATATGGATGCAGCCATGATGGCAAACGAACAGGCCACTGCTGCAACAAGATATTTGTTCCTGAAAATACCGACCTTGAAAGAGGGATAAATTGTTGACCTGCAGGAAAATGCCTGATAGAGCTCGAACGTGCCTATGGTCAGGAATGTTGCTGTTTGGGCCTGAAGAAGGTTTCCTTTGTGGAAGTAAAACCAGCTGAAAACAGACAATGCAACAACTATCATCGCGATTGGATAGTACACTATAAACGCCCTAAGGTTGCGGTAAATCGGCTCGTCCTGCCTTCGCGGCTTTCTGGACATTGCATTCGGCTCAAAGGGGTCTGCGCTTAATGCAAGTGCGGGAAGGCCGTCTGTAACAAGGTTTATGAGCAGAATCTGGGTGGCAGTCAGGGGCAGGGGCAGCCCAAGGACAATTGCCAGCAGTATTATGAAGACCTCGCCTATGTTGCCGGATATCAGGAAACCAAAGTATTTTCTGATGTTGTCATAGGTGCCCCGGCCTTCCTCAACTGCATTTACTATTGACGCAAAATTGTCATCCGTGAGAACCATTGCGCTTGCCTCTTTTGAAACATCTGTGCCTGTAATGCCCATTGCAATGCCTATATCCGCTTTTTTCAGCGCAGGGGCGTCATTCACGCCGTCGCCTGTCATTGCAACAACATGGCCCCTTTTCTTGAGCGCATCCACAATCTTTATCTTGTGCTCGGGATTAACGCGGGCAAATATATCTATATCCTCAACTGCCCTGTCAAAGTTCTTCATTCCGTCGATATGCTGCCCGATAATTGCCCTGCTGCCCAATCCGATCTCCCTGGCAACGGCCTTTGCAGTTGATTCGTTGTCTCCCGTAATCATCACAACACGGATTCCGGCCTTTTTGCACTTTTCAATTGCAACCTTGACCTCCTCACGCGGGGGGTCTATCATTCCGACAAGCCCAACAAATGTCAGGTCCTTTTCCGGGTGGGACTTTTCGAGCTTCTTGAAAGCAAAACCAAGAACGCGCAATGCGTCATCCGCAAATTTCCTGTTGACAGACAGGATTTCCTTTTTTTTGTTCAAGGTGAGTTTCTTAACCTTTCCGTTTATGTGAATGTTGCTGCACAGCTCAAGCACAACTTCAGGAGCGCCCTTGACAAATGCGTACTTTCCAGTGCGGTGCTCGTGGATAGTTGTCATCATCTTCCTCTCGCTTGTGAACTCAATCTCGTCAACGCGCAGGTATTCTGATTCAAGGGATTGCTTGCTGATGCCTGCCTTTGCGGCGCTGACAATCAGGCACCCTTCAGTTGGGTCGCCAATCAGGCTGCCTTCCCTGAGCTCTGCGTTGTTGTTCAACGCGCCTATCTTGAGCAAAAGCTCAATCTCTCCGGTTGGATGGGGCTTCCCCCGGTGCAGAAATTCGCCTTTCGTATCATAGCCTGAGCCGGTAACATCAATGATTTTTTCGTTCGCAAAAATCTTCTTCACTGTCATCTCGTTTACGGTGAGGGTTCCTGTCTTGTCCGTGCATATGACTGTGGTGGAGCCCAGCGTTTCAACGCTGGGAAGATTTCTTATCAAGGCATTTCTCCTGAGCATCCTCTGGGTGCCCAATGCCAGCGATATGGTTACAACTGCAGGAAGCCCTTCAGGAATTGCAGCAACTGCGAGAGAGACAGAAACCAAAAGCATGTCAAGGAATGAAGCGCGGTGAACAATCAATCCTGCAAAGAAAACAACCAGCGCAATTGCTATTGTAATTGCCCCAAGCCATTTTCCGAGGCTGTCCATTTTTTTCTGCAAGGGGGTATGTTCCGGCTTGACCTCCTCTATAAGTGTCGCAATCCTGCCTATTTCAGTCTGCATGCCTGTAGAGGTGACCACAGCCCTGGCGCGGCCGCTTACTACAATTGTGCTCGAGTAAACCATGTTGGCGCGTTCAGCGAGTATGGTGCTGTCTTTCAGGGCGGCCGTATGCTTTTTTACAGGCGTTGATTCGCCGGTTAGGGCAGCCTCCTGGGTCTTTAGGTTTAATTCATCAATAAGCCTTGCATCAGCAGGAACCTTGTCTCCGGTCTCGAGAAATATTATGTCTCCCGGGACAACATCTTTTGCGTCAATCTCAGCCTTTTTTCCATCCCTAAGCACTGTTGCCTTAAGCGAAGCAAGCCTTTTCAGCGCCTCAATGGACTTCTCTGCGCGGTATTCCTGTATGAAGCCCAGCACAGCAATAAGCACTATGATGACTAGTATGACTATCGCATCAACATACTCTGCCAGGAATGCAGAGATGATGGTTGCAGCAACGAGAATCCATATTACGATGCTCTTGAACTGCCTTAGGAATATTTCCCACGGCGAAATCTTCTTTGCCTCTTTTATCTCATTAAAACCATATTGCTTCAGCCTTGCCTCTGCTTCCTGCTGGGAAAGGCCCTTTTGAGAACTGTTCAATTTTTTGAGTACACTTGCATGAGTCAATGCGTGGCTCACTTTAGCCTCCTCTCCTCAAAGGATACCATCCATCGGTTGGCCTGCTGGTCGTATGAGAAAACCACATTATACTTCTTTGAGGAGTCTATGGCAAACAAAAGCTGTATGGGTATGGTAGTTTCAAAGCTAGAGCCCCGCTTGTACAGCTTCCTTCTTATCTCAAGTACCATTTACTTATTTTTGTATTAGTTTTTATATAATCTAATTTACATATTAATGTACTTATATTTAATGGTTTTGGTAGAAATGGGTTAAATTGGCGGGTGAAAAG
>JACQSR010000007.1 GCA_016211215.1 Candidatus Woesearchaeota archaeon | reverse complement strand
CCATAGGCGAGGTGCCCAAGGCAGAGTTTAGGTACAGGGCTATATCGTCCGGAAGGATGGGAATCGTAAGCGGGGGGATTTCCGTAGCGAAGATGCATAACTGCTAGGTGTTGAAAATGATTCAGGAACAGCCTATAAATTGCGGCAAGCTGGAAAATATTGTTGCACTTAACTTTGACCCTTATGACTCCTCACATACAGGATTTTCCGAGAGCTATACTTTTGGCCTTGATGGAATCTCCTACAGGGAAAAATCCGACCAGCACCAGTTCAGGTTCAGGGAAAGGCTTGAAAAGGGCATGTGCAACCCCGAAGACCCGCTGGAGTACAGAACTGCGATGGCAGAGAATGGGAAAAAACTAAGGAGATTCCTAAAAGATGGGAAGTTTTGCATTGACGAATATATTGGCAGCGAGGAATTTTACGAGAGGGAGCAGCTTATTCATGAAAAGCTTTTGCGGAAAATTGCACGTGACATTAACAGGGATATCAGCAAATCTGTTGCTGAAACTGCAAGTTCAATGAAGGTTACAAGATTCGCGCTTGAGAAGGCAGAATATGCCGCACGCTCAATTTCCAGTATTGCGGCTGCTGCCGGAAGAGGGGAGCATTACGAAATCGGCATGTATATGATTGATGATTCGCTTGTTGGGAGGAAGCCGGACATTACCATAAGGGATGTTTACATTGCCGAGCAAATTGTCTGGCCCGACTTTTGCGACATCATACCTTCCGGAAAAGAAGGGGCTATGGATGACGCGATAGCGAATAAAAAGAGGTTTGCAGGATGGGCCCATTCCCATGCAGACATCAAGACCTTCTTTTCAATTGTAGATGACAGAACAATACTTAAAGAATTCAGGCAGTTTGGCATAAAAAAACGTGTAGAGTTGCAGGATAGTCTTGCAAATGGGGCATCTTTCTCATTTTTCAACGGGTTTGTTGTCAATGAAAAGGGGGATGAACCGGCATTCAGAACAGTGTGCCAAAGGCCAAGGGCTTATTTTGACGGGGGAGAGATTCGCTACACCAGCGAGGTAATAGACTTTGAAAGGACTGCTTCGGAAGACAATTTCTACGGAAACAAGTGGCCGTTTCCGGTCATTGTTGAAGACGACAAAAAATTCGGCACGGAAGAAATGGATATTGTCAACAGGGAGATTATTGGCAGGGTTATCTTTGAGGATGGTGTGAGATTAAGGGATTTGTTCCGCGGTCCAGACATCATTAACTGACTCATCATTATGGTATCAGGCTCTTTTTCGGACAGCAGGCTGGAGGGGGTCATAGCCCGGTCGTGGAGAGAAAGGCCAATCCAAATTAACCGGCCAGTTGGGGAATCTCTCTTTATTGAGCATTTCGTTTCAAATATGAGCGACAGGCAGCTGGCTGAGCTGGGTGAAAAAATAGGCCTTGCAACACTTATCCAAGTTGATTACTACCTAAGATTTGGGGGAAGGGTTTCAGAAAGCAATGATTTTGCTAGTGTGCGCCATCCAGTAGACAAGTTCCAGATGCTGCTTGGAGGGAAAGACCCGCACAAGTTTAAAACTTCCGAGCCGGAGCAATTTTCGCTTCCGAATGTGAATACAACCATTGCAGCTTCTGTATATTCCGGTCTTGTAAGCACGGAAGAGTGCAAAAGGATGGTCCAAAAAGCAAAAAGCGTAAACGACCTTAAGGCAATAGTTGTAATTGACAGCTTCCTGAAAGATTTGTATGGACCTATTGCAAATAGGACACTTGCCTCTTCCTTAAGCCCCGAAGGGATGTTTGTTGGGCTATTAAATCAGAGAATGTATGAGGGCAATTTAAGGAATTTAAGGAATGACATTTCGGGGCTTGACAGTTTTTTCAGGGAGGCAAATAAGATATCTTCAGGCGAAATAGGCATGAAAGATGCCAAACGGCTTCTCCAAATACAGCTGGAAGCCCTTAAGGTTGCAAGCGTCTATGACAAATACCGGAAAAATTCGGACTATGCCGGCCTTGTGGCCCCTCTTTACGACGGTGTTGGCAGGGTTTACGGCTATGTTGATGGAATTGCAAGGGAAAAGACTGCCGGCCTTCTTGCAACCGTAAATTGGAACTTCGCGCCAACCAGCCTAAAGGAGGATTTTAGGGAAAGCATAAGGCAGGCTGAGACAGTTTCCAGAGTGAAAGACTACTGCAAATGGTTCGGGCGGGAAATCAAGGAGCTGAAAGAAATTGAAAAAAGTGCCAGAGCCAGAAATGCGTATTTAGCCAAGGCTATTGAGGCGGAAAAAGGCATAAACGATCTGCTTGGCTCATTTAGGGGATATTATGGGGAGCTTAAAAAAGAATTAAGCAAGGATTTGGCAAATAGTGTACTGCGCATCGAGAGCGAATGCACAAAGCACATCCATGATTTTGATTCATGGCGTGACGACCATTACCTTTCTGGCCTGGTGAAAACCATTAATGACACGGCCAGTGATTGCATCGGCATTGCAGCAAGGATAAGGAAAGATGCGCTTGCCGATTCCGACAGGATTCTAAATGCCGTTAATCCTTATTATGAGATGAGCGGAAAACTTGAAGAGGACGAGCAAAGGCTGGCGATGGAAGAAGGAAATTTGAAACGTGCGGTGGAAATCTGTGGCTGGTTCGGAGTAAAAAATGAAAAGGCCGAGGATGCCTTCAAAAGTGTTCAGGATAGGAAGAAATATTTTTCATTGGTTAGGAAGGTAATATCATCCGCACAAGCGGAGCAAGTGCTCATTTCAGAATTCAGGGGCAGCATAGGGAATCTCAGCTTCCAGGACTGCTCCAAAGAACATCTTGAAAACCTGCTCAGTCATGCAGGAATTTTCGAAAAAAGATATGCAGATTTCCATCAGCACAGGGGGGATATTTACCTTAAGGGAATTGTTGAGTCGTTGCGAATTGAGGCTCAGGCTGCCGAAAAATCCATAGGCGACAAGAAGCTGGAAATTATAATGGGTGCAAAAGAGGCCGTGCTTTCCCTAAGGCCGGATTTTGAGAGCACGGGCAGTTTGGATGAAGACACCAGAATAAATGAGGGGCAAAGGCAATTCTATGCAAGGGCAGATGGGATTTTGAAGGTTCTTGGCTGTGCAGATGATAGATGCAAAGAGGCCGGGGACAGTATAGAGCGCAGTTATGCAAGTTACAGGCAACTTTATGCATCATGGAAGTCTGTTCAAGAGGATACAAAAAGGATTGCTTATTATGGACAGGAAGCAAAGAAGGTTATTGGGAAGTGTGCCACGCAGAAAAGTATTTATGGGATTTTGAAATTACTTGAAAACCTGAGGAAGTATCAGAAACAGTTTCAGGAATGCAGCAGCAATCAAAAGCTAATGTCGTATGCGGCAATTGCACAGGACGTGAAGAAAGGCGAGGAGGCCGTTATAGAGGCGCGCAGGAAGGTTATTGGGGCATTGGAGTCGAGAATGCAGGAAATTAACACGCACGCGCTGGGGCTGGTGGAGTATGCAAACAAAGCTGAAGAATATGGAAACCTCTCTTTGGCATTCAGGTGGCATGGGATAGGCAGAAGATTAAGGCATCTAAGGGAAGGCAGGGAAGAGGCTGTAGTTGTTGGAAGAGTGTATGAGCCCCCGCATGAGATAGTTGAAGGGATGGATGCGCTTATTTCAAGATATGAGGGTGCATTGATGGCATCATCATTTGCCAGAAAAAAGATTGAGAAATTTGGATTTAGCGTCTTAGGGGGTGTATTGATGGCCGCAAGCCTTGCTGTTTGTCTTAGCGATTCCGGTCCTGCATACATGCACCCCACGAAGCACTCTTCAGTGCAATACGAATCAAACCAGACACGGTATTCTAAGCCAAATCCTGCTCCAATTACCTTAATGCAATCTCCAGAGAAATATGAACCAAAACAATCTCCCGAACCAGAGCCTACGCCGGAAATCCATAAAGATGCCAGTTTGGAAATCATTGCGCAGGAGGCAACAATAATACAGCATGATATTTCTAAGGAGCTGCAAGCATACGAGCAAAGCCTTGAGGGCGGCAATGTCTATGACATGATTAAGACGCACAAGCAATGCAATGAGTTTATGGGAAAACTGAAAGGGGAAGGCAACTTGGGGGCTGCGGCTTCGGTGGCCGGTTATGAAAGCAGTTTACAGGAGAGAATAAGCGGGATTGCCCAGGAGAGGTTCAAAGAGCTTCAATCTGAGATTTACAAAGCGCAGGAGCTATTGAGCAAAGGCAGGCTGGAGGAAGCCCAGGAAAAAAGCAGATTCGTGAAGCAGGAGACAGAGAAGGAGCAAAGCTTGGGGCTCTTTTCCACGAGGTACATCAAATGAAGCTGGCAAAAACATTAGTTCTGGCTTTGATTGCAACAGGCTGTGCTACGGAGGTGTACAATGGAATTCCAAATCCTGAGAGGAACTTTGCGGTTGCAAAATCTTTTCCCTATGGGCCGCCAAAAACTTCTGTCGGGAAGCCAAAATCTCTGGACGAGCTTGTGCGCTCGATAAAAAGCCTTGATGAGAGTATCGATAACAGGAAAAGAAAGGATAAATACAGTGTTGCTATGAAAGGCGTTATGGAAGATGTAAAAAACAAGAAGTTTGGAGATGTTAGCCAAAAAGTACAGAAGTTATGCAAGATTCTTGAGGCGGAAAAAGACGCTTATTCCAGACAGATTCTTAGGGGCGTGAAAAAGTTTACATATGACCGGTTCGACTATGTTGGGCCTTCTTACAGTATTGATAAAAAAGCAAGCCCCAACCTTTTTTACCATGCGTTCTCGCTGGCTCTTTATCCATTAATGCCCCATTCTGCCTCCGCTGAGTGCGACGGCACAAAGATTAAGGTACAAACACTGTGGCCTGCAGTTCGGCTTGAATGCGAGAGAATCAAGGAAGAATATTACATTCAGGTCAGGGTGAATCCATATTCAGGAACCGAGCAGGTTATAGGGGAAGTGCAGGTTGGAACGGTGAGATAATAGTAAATCTCCCAAAAGTCCCATTACTAAGGGGATTTGCTATAAGTTTAAAGATTTAAAAAGCGCATTCCATTACCTCTTGCCATGAAGGACGTATTGTATCCCGGCGACAAACTGGATGGAAGGTATGTGGTGGTTTCCCATTTTAAGTATGGGACCTTCGGCCCCTTGTATGTAATTGAAAACCTGAGAGGGGGAGCAAAATTCATTCTGAAAGTAAATTTGCCACTTGAGGAAATGCTGGAAGGAAGTGATGGCACAATTAACCCCGGTGCAGCGCAAACAGCCAAGATAAACCATATAGGGAGAACGTTGAAGGAGGTTGAGACAACCGCCAAATTCAATCACCCCAATATCATCAAAGTAATAGAATGGGTTGATTTTGACAAGTATAAGGGAATAGTTTACGAGCGTATTGAAGATGTAAAAACATTGGAAGAAGCGTCCGGAAAATTATCCATGGGAGAATATATCGATACGCCTATTTTGCTCGATTATGCGCATCAGCTTATTAATGCAGTGAGGTATATTAATGGAAAAGGTTATCTGCATAAAGACCTGAAGCCAAAAAATGTGATTGTCGACTCCGGGATTACTTTAAAAATAATAGATTTTGGATGCTCAAACCCTATTGGGGAGGATAATGGGATTTATGGAAATATATTTTACCGCCCACCTGAGTTCTTTCAAGGAAGGCAACATCCGAACTCCGACCTATGGCCACTGGCTATGATTATTGCGGAAATTATTACTGGCTACTACCTGCTTGGAGAGAAAGACGAACATTATGTTGATGATGTTTACAGGGAGTTAATCGGAAATCCAAATCAATACGAAAAGTGGTTGAAAAACAATCTCAGAAAGACATTTAGGTTGCCAAGGAAGATTGAGAAGCTGAAGGGGGAATCTGGAGAAGCCGAAGAGGTTGATATCCTTTTCAACGTCTGCAAGAGTTTCCTGAAAGTCCGGCCTGATAAACGGATTGATTACTCCGGAAATCTAGATAAAAAAAATTTCAGGGAAGTTCAGGAAATACTGGAAAGAGATGAGGATTAGAAAGGGGTTGTATTGTTTTGGAAATCAAGAAAGAGGAATTTTTGAGTAATTCAGAGATAATAGTCCTCATCGCAAAGCCTTAATCACAAAATTTTAAATAGGGCTCCGGATTCCCGGACTGGCATGACAAAAGTGTATTTTGCCGAGAGAAGGGCAATTGACAATTACCTTGACCCTGTTGGGGTTTTGTTCAGGAAAGGGGATGGTTCGATTGATGTGGAACAAACAAATTCCCACAGGACCGAGAGGGCCCTAAGGTGTCTACCGCCGGTTTTGGAGGCGGATGGCAATAAATATTACAGAAAGATTTCAAGAGAAGGGGGTTTAATCTGTATTGGTTATGATACGGAAATGCCGGGCAGGCTTGAATCTTTGGCAGATACAGAGACCATACCAATAGAAGAGGCAATGGAATTTCTGCGTGCTGATAAAGCCCAGATGAGACTTTTTATCAGGCAGGGAAAGATTAAAAAGAAAGGAAGTAATGTTTTTCTAAAGGGAGTAAACGAGGTCAAAGATGAAGAGCGTTATATTGAAGATAAGCTGCAAGGATAGGAAAGGCCTTATAGCCGGAATTACGAACTTTGTATATTCCAATTCGGGCAACATCGTGACACTGGGCGAGTTTGTGGACCCGGAGACAAATATGTTCTTCATGCGCATCGAATGGGATTTGAACGGTTTCAGGATTGAAAGGGAAAACCTGCAGGGTGAGATTAAGAAGCTGGCAGAAAAGCTTGGTTTTTCAAATTCATGGGAGATATTCTATTCTGATGTTAAGCCGAGGATGGCGATCTTTGTTTCAAAATTCGACCACTGCCTTTATGACCTTCTGCTGAGGCACAGGGCAGGGGAACTTAAATGCGACATTCCGCTGATAATAAGCAACCATCCTGATTTAAAGAATGTAGCTGACAGCTTCAAGATTGATTTTGCGCATATTCCGGCTGATGACAAAGCCGAAAAAAGACAGCTTGAGATTTTAAGGGGTTACAAGGTTGATTTTATTGTACTTGCAAGATACATGCGGATTCTCAGCAAGAATTTTATTTCACACTATGAAAAAAGAATAATCAACATTCACCATTCGTTTCTGCCCGCATTCGAGGGTGCAAAAGCTTACCATCAGGCGCATGAGCGCGGGGTCAAGGTCATTGGGGCCACTTCGCATTTTGTCAGCAAAAAGCTGGACGGCGGGCCAATAATTCAGCAGGGCACAATCAACGTATCCCACAAGGACACCGCGGAAGACCTTATCATAAAGGGCAGGGACATTGAAAGGACTGTCCTGGCAGACGCAGTAAAGCACTTCATAGACCACAGGATTTTTGTCTCGGGGAATAGGACGGTTATATTGTGATTCCGGAAAGTTTCCGGAATTTCTTGGGTAAAGTTTATATATTCGGGAAACATTTCAAAGTCATGATAAGTGAAAATTTCGGGTTTCTCATGAAAGGGAATTTTGATAAGTATTCTGGAGAGTGGATTGCCGTTTCTGAAAACAAGATAGTTGCTGTGGGGAAAAGCGCTTCTGAAGTTATAGACAAAGCCAAGAATATCAGAAAGCGGACTATTATGAAAATTCCAAATAAAAGGCAAATTCTTCTGCTTTAAGATGGTTTTCTCAACAATGAAAAGAATCGAGTATACTCACAAATGTCTTTTTGAGTTCCCCTATTTTAAGATGGGTCAACGGCATTATCCCTATATCGAAGTTGATTTGCTATATGTCGATAACGAAAAGAAGACTGAAGATGTTATGTGCCTGTTGGACTCTGGCGCTGATTACACCGTTTTACCTAAGGATTTAGGGGAAAGTATAGGTGTGGATTTCTCAGAGATGAGGGTAGTAAACCCACCTGAGGGGATTAGTGGAAAAATTAGCGCTAAATGTTATATCTCCCCCTTGAATATAAACTTTCTTGGTGCTTCGTTTTTAACAGAAGTTGTATGGATTGAAAGTAACGACGTTAACCCAGTTATCGGGAGGAAGGGATTTTTTGATAAGTTTGATGTCTCTTTCAGCCAATCTAGTGATAAAATAGCATTAGTATTCCATTCTACCCCAAAATGTTGCTTTGAAAAATAAGGCTTTTCTCCGAAAAGTATTTATACACTGATAATATTGAAGGGGGTATGAAGATAACCATAGACACAAAAGAGGATTCGCAGGAAGACATACGAAGGGTTATTGAAATACTCAGGAATTCCGTTGGGGAGAAGGCAGAAACAAACCAGCCAAGCACATTAGAAATCTCGGAACCGGAATCGGGGAATGTCCTTGCAAGCATATTTGGGTCTGAGGGCCAGGAAAATGCGCCTAGCACGCCAAGCATAATAGAAGACACTTATTCTGAAAAGCCGAAAGAAGACGATGACGCAAAAAAGCAATTCCAGATAGAGGAATATTACTAGTTATTTTATTGTGGTGGTTTTTGTCGCCAGGATTTCGCCATTGCCGGAATCCAGAAGTTCTACCTTTACAGTCTCTTCGGTCACGCTCGTCTTGTCGAAGTAAACTGAGTCAAAATTTTTCAAAGTTCCTGAAATCTTCTGGCCTGCCCTGACAGGTATGCCAAAAGTGAAGCTTATCCTCACCTTGTTCTTGATTGCAACTTCGGAATCGGCATCGTACCAATACACCTTGATGGTTGGAGTAAAGTCTATCTTCTTGTTGTCTATAGTATATGACACACCCTTCATCTTCAAGGGGTTTGTGCTGTTGGAGTCCCTGTCAAAGTCTATCTTGTCCACCAAAAAAGTCACTGAGCCTGCGGGCACTGAGGCTGTAGCGGGCTTTTCCTCGGTTTTTGGCTTTTCAGCTGGCTTTTCCTCAACCTTTGGGGGAGCTGCGCTCTCATTGGTATCCATGACAGCAGCCGGAGCAACATCATCTTTCTCAAGCAGGGAGCTGAAAGCACAGCCGCTGAATGAGGAATAAAAGATGTAGATTAAAAGCGCCGCAATGATGGCAAGGAACACCAAGCGCTCGACGAGAACCGGCTTGTAGCGGAGCACTACTTCCCTTATCTGCTCCCTCTTCTGGTCGCCCCTGTCAACTGTTCTTGTCTCAACTATGTTTACTTTCTTTACCTTCTTTTTTTCTTCCCGCTCATCGTCGGACTTGAAGTTCCTGAAAAGGTCATCAGACTCATCTTTCGCCATAAGAGCTCCCTGACAGAAATGGTATATAAATGTAACGGATTACAATTCTATAGTCTTTCCCTTCTTGCCAACGTTAATCACTTTTGTCTTCCCTACCATCTCCTCTATCCCTTCGGCTTCGTGCACATGGGAGCAAAGCAGGATATCCGGCTTGAAGCGCTCGATTGCCCTTCTCACGCCGTCAGAGCCGGGAACCATTCTCGTGAACTTTTCCATTAACGTGCCGGAGGGATGCACGTGGGTTACCATAATCTTGGTCTTTGCGTCCTTTATCCTGTCATAGCCCTTCTTTATCAGGTTGTAAATCTCCTCTTCACTGAGCTGGAAAAGCCCGATGTTTGCCCCGCCGCAGCCAAAGAAGCCGATGTCCTTGTATTTTATGGAATAGCCGTGGAGGTTTGTGGCGCCGTAAAGCTCCGCCAGAAAGTCCGCAGTTGCAACAGTCTCGTGGTTGCCGGGTATCAAGATAACCTTCTTGTTCTTGCTTGCAAATGGCCCGATTATTCCGGAGACTGAGTTTTCCGCATAGGTAAGGTCGCCGCAGAGCACAATGAGGTCTGCTTTTTCCTTCTCTGCCTGGTTGGCAAGCTTCTTCGCAAGCGAAGTATCTCCGTGAATGTCCCCTGCCGCAAGAATCTTGAGGTGCTTTTTGGGCGTCATGCAGAATAGGATATTTTTATGTTTTAAAAAGTTTTGGAAAGAATTTAACCCCGATAACAATTTTCCCTTATAAAAATCATCGAGTCTTTGGTCAGTTTCCGAAACTCTCCTGAATGAGGCACAGTCGTTGCATCAGAGAAGACATTCTCAGGCAGCAATACAGTGGGAACATCCCGCAACTTGCGCTTTTCGTAAAATCCCAAAGGCCCACCCTGATATTCTGCTTCAGCTATCCTGGCTTCTCTTGTTTGGAGGTTAACAAGCACAGAATAAGCCTCAAAAGGAACAGTAAATCCTCGAGGATTGTTATCATTCTCTGCTGCAATTGCGACATCCAATAAAACCATTTGTTCATCACTGTAATGAGTTCTTCCGCTTGCGATAAGCTTGTCTTCTTTCAGTAATCTATTACACTTGTTCCTATATCCAATCTCTTCGACTTTTTTTAAGAAATCTTTCTTATCACCTTCCACTAGGATTGGTTCTTTTTCTCTGATTAAAAGATATGCTAAACCAGTCCTTTTGGAAGCTAGGAGCTCTCCGCCCTCGTATAAATCCCGAGAATATTCATCGCCCAACAAAAAATGGAATGGAGCATACTTTCTTCTGTCAAAAGATTCTGGAAGATTATCGGTAAAGGCAATATCCCCCTCAATATCGATTATTGTAAATCTATTTTCATGAAAGTTGCGTCCCAATCCTTCAAAATCATCTCCCAATTGCTTTTCCAACCCCATAAGTGTAGTCACTTTAGAGTGATTTAAAAAGCTTTACCTAATTATCTCCTTTGGAGAATCTCCCGTGAGGTCTATTATTTTGGAAGGCATGCCGTGCTTCTCCCCCTCGTAGATTACAAAGTCAACCTTGTTGCCCACATCAGGCGAAAGGTTCTCAAGCGAAGTCATGAACTTTTCTCCGTGGATATTTGCAGATGTTGAAATCAATGGTATGCCTGTCTTTGAAATAACTTCCGAAAACCAGCAGTCAGGAATCCTTACCCCAAGCGTGCTGCCCATGCTTACATTCGGCGCAACCGCATGCGTATTCCTCAGCCTAAGAATTAATGTGTAGGAGCCCGGAAGCTTTTTGAGCCACTCTTCCCCTATAATGCAGTTTTCCCTTATCCACTGCTTTGAGGGCGCAATAACTGAAAACGGGGATTCGTTTCTTTTCTTTATTTCGCGCACCCGCGCAACCGCAGAGCCGTCAATTGCGTTGCAGCCTATGCCGTATATTGTATCAGTAGGGTAGATGAAGACCTTGCCCTGGCGTATCCGGAGAACAATGTCGTCTATGCTGTTCATGGCCTCTTCCTCAGACAGTATTTCCATGATAAAGCGGAAAAACAATCAGTATAAAAGGATTGCCATCAGCGCGTTGCCTCCACATAATGGTCAGCCTTGTTGTAGCGATTTTCCGGATTGTCGCCCCTTAACACGGTGCCGTTCACCTCTTTTGCCAATGCCAATGCAATACCGAGCTTTATCATTACCCCAATCCTCATCTGTCCGTGGTCGTTGTAATCATACTTGTCGCATAATTCCGCTTCCCTTGGGTCAATAGCAGATTTAATGTAGCCTTTAATCTCTTTTTCTGTCAGCCCTAGATTTTTCCGAACAATTTCCCAGGAGAACTCCTCCCCTGAAACCCTTTCCTGAGCTGAGAGCGACACGCACATGTATCTTGCATTTAATTTGTTATACGCCTTTCCAACAAGAAATGGAAGAGTTTTTGGGGACTTGTGGCCAAAGATATAAATTTCCTTTCCGCATACATACTCTATGGAGGGCAGCAGCGATATATCCTTTAATGCAATCTCCCTTTCGAAAAAAACCACGTTAAATATTCCGTTTGCCCTGTAAAGCCCATTAATGCGGTGCTCCAGATTTGGCTCGTTGAGAAACTCCCATCCCCTTTCAAATTTCAAAACATGCTTCCCCTCTGCCCTGAAGAGGTGCTCCGGCTTTTTGCCTTCTTTCCATTTCTTTGATATCAGTATTACTTTTGCTTTTGGCTTGTGAACCGCTAGATAGCCAGCACCGAAGTTTCCGTAGTCGCTGCCGACTTCAATTATAACTGTCTCTTTTGAATTAGGGATTTCCCTCAGTGCTTTTTCCTGGACCTCATCGAAGCTCATCTTTTTCAGCCTAGAATCAATGGAAACAAAATCCTCCTCGTGGGAATCAATTACCACATTTTTCCAGAAAGGGGGCTGATGGTAATGCTCTTCCCATTCGCCTCTCGGGTCTGTGCATACAAAATCAGTTGTTTTATTCTCAAATAGGGGGTTGCCTTCAAGGACTTTGTTTTTCCTTAGGTATTCCACCGTCTTCAGTATTAATTCTTCCGTGTTCATTTACGGGGGGGAATGGGGGTTAGTATTTAAAGGATGCATGCAACCAGTCACTAATCTTTTTAAGGGCATTAGAATTATTGGCTTCAATGGACTTTTCACGCCAGGAGCTTTACCTCGGAAAAAAGAAACAGGCAAGATTGGGAAAGGCAAAATTAACTATAGCGGGGGCAGGCGCATTAGGCAGCGTGTCTGCGGAGCTTTTGTGCAGGGCAGGAATTGGCAGTTTGACGATAATAGACCGGGATTTTGTGGAAGCTTCAAACCTCCAGAGGCAGGTCTTATACGACAAATCCGACATCGGTAAATGGAAGGCAGAGGCAGCCGCAGAGAAATTGGGAAGAATTAATCCTGAATGCAAAATAATTCCAATTGTTGATGATTTGAATCATGAGAATATAGGAAAACTGATTCAGGGAAAGTTCGTTCTTGACTGCACAGACAACTTCTATACACGGCACCTAATCAACGAATACTGCAAGAAAAACAAAATCCCCTGGGTTTACAGCGCATGCATTCGTGATTACGGCAGCGTAATGGCAGTCCTTCCAAACGGACCCTGCTTCAGCTGCGTATTCGGAGGAAAAGAAAGCAGGGAGACATGCGACACAGTTGGCGTGCTCAACACAGCAGCAAGCCTGATAGCAAGCATAGCATCAACACAGGTTATCAGGATAATCCTTGGTGAAAAAATCAAGCCGGAACTCATTACTTACGGAGTATGGAACAACAATCTGGAAAAAATAATCCTCAAAAAAAGGAAAGGCTGCAGCGTTTGCAGTGGAAAATACGAATATCTGGGCGGAAAAAATGAGTCAAGGTCAATAAAATACTGTGGGGGGGAAAATTACCAGTTCAGGATTGCTAACTTCAGGTATGCGGAAGAGTTGAAGAGATTATCTGGCCATAAGATAAGGAAATGCCCGTCGTATTTCTTCTTCGAAAATATCTTTGCCTTCAGGGACGGGAGGGTTGTGGTAAGGGCAAAGAGCGAGGCCCAGGCAAAATCAGCAATTGCAAAATACTTCGGGATATAGTCATACATCCCTTCTTTTGTTTTTTTCCTTTGCAAGAATAAATGCGTTTGAAAAGTTATATATATATTCCCCTGCCTGTAAACTACAAATGGCTGCTTCGGGAGACAGGGAATTGAAAAGAGTGGAAAAAGTGTATTCCTTCTGGGGAAAGTTTCCCTATCTTTACAGGATGCAGGACACAATTACATTCCTGGGGAAAGCCGGAACCATCAGAAAGAATGCAGTCAAAAAACTTGGACTCAGGAAGGGCGACAGGGTGCTGGAGGTTGCATGCGGTTCCGGCAGAAATTTTTCTTACCTTGCCGAAGCCGTTGGAAAAAAAGGATTCGTCCTTGGATTTGATTACAGCCGGGAAATGCTCAACGCCGCAAAAGAATTGTGCAGGCAAAATAGATGGGACAATATAAAGCTAGTCCAGGGCGATGCCTCACAGCTCAAAATAGATGAAAATGGGTTTAATGGAGTCATAAGTGTCCTTGGAATCAGCGCGATTCCGGGCTGGGAAAAGGCTATTCGCAGATGCCACGAAGTATTGCGTTACGGGGGGAGGATGGTTGTCTGCGATGCGCGCCTGTTCGGCGGTTTTTTAAGGTTCCTTAATCCTGCAGTCCTGCTGGTTTACTCAAAATTTGCCGCATGGGACCCCTCTAAAAACATTCCGAAACAGATGAAAAAAGTGTTTGGGAATGTCAGGGCGGAGAGCTATAATTTGGGCACGTTTTTTATTGCAGTATCTTCCAAGAAAAATACAGCAAAAAAAGCAAAAAATTAAGCGTCCGCTTCCAAATAGCCGCGCATCCAGCCCTCTTCCCAAACGGAGATTAGGCCGTCTTCAGCCTGGCATTCAAGGTTGTCTTCGGCATATATGTCATGGTCTTCTTCGTTCCTGGATTCGGGGGTTTCCGCAAGGTATTTCTCAACTTCTTCGTCCATTTTAGCACCTCGCTGAAAGGGCTTTTATCTGCTCGAAAAAAATCTTCTCGATGGTTTCATGGTCTGTGGCTGGCATTGTGGCACCTCTTTTTTAAGAAGGGCAGGATTGCTCTCACGGGGGTGAGTATGCCCTGCCAATCTTTAGGAGAATGCGGGTAAAAGCCGCTTAAATAGCTCACATCAGGGTGTCCAGTGGCCAGTGTAGCCTTTATTTCCCAAATCTTTATATACTAGTTATATACTTCTGTATAACTATGATTGCAGAGGCACGAGTCAAGCAATGGGGAAATTCACTGGGAATAATCATCCCAAGAGGCACTGTAAGGCAGGAAGACATCCACGAAGGGGACACTATATCTGTAGAAATAGTCAAAAAAAAACGCGTTGATGGCTTCGGAATGTTTAAGGGTGGACCCCGCTTTAAAGAGGAGGATATAATCCATAAAGAGTTCCTTTAATGTTATACATCATTGATACTCATTCGTGGATAGAGTACTTAAATGGCTCAGAAGAAGGTTTGATTCTGAAGGCATTGCTCGCTAGTCCAAGAAATAAATTCATAACGATGGAATGCTGCGTTGCTGAGCTGCAAATGTACTGCCTTAGGGAAAATTTCAGCTTTAGGGAAATGTTGGGCATGGTGAAGCGCAACTCTTTCATAATGCCGGTTACCCTTAGGCATTGGTGCAGTGCCGCAAAGATACAGTTTGAGATTAGGAAGCAGGTCAGGGATTTCGGGTTAATTGATGCAATAATTGTGTATCAACAGAAAGAAATGAAGTGCAAAATTGTAAGCGGCGATCCCCACTTTGCAAGCATGAAAAATGTGATTTACACTGGTAGAAAATAAAAATCTTTATTAACTCCATTCTCAGGTATGCTGTAAAAGAGGTGCCTTATGGATAAAAACGTTGGAAATGCTGACAGGATTATAAGGTTTGTAGGGGGAATTGCCCTGCTGGCGATTGCGCTGCTTGTGGCCGAGAATGCCATTTTAAAGGTGCTGCTGGTAATATTTGGCGCAATAGGCGTGATTGAAGGGATTGTAGGGTGGTGCGGGCTTTACAAGATGTTTGGAATAAACACGATGAGAAGGGGGAGAAAAAAATGAAAACTCTCTGGAAGGTTCTTGCGTGGATTGCAGCAATATGCGGGCTGATAGCATATTCCGTAGGCTGGCTTGCGCTGATGACATCAGAAATCTGGGTTCCTACGCAATACTGGTTTTATGACGCAATTTCAGCCGGAATATTCGCATTGTTCTTCCTGATTTACGGGGCGCATTCCGGCAAGAAGTAAGGTAATCAGGGGTGAATCCCCATAGGATACTGGTTGAACTTGTGGGTCTTGGGAATCTTCAGGATGTTGTATTCCTTCAGTATTTTTGAGAAGTTTTTCTTTATGTCCAACGAGATAATCCCTGAAAAAGAAAGAATTCTGGAAGGGTTAACTGCATTGAAAGCCGAAGCAAAGATTAATAAAGAGTGTTTTTAAAGGATGCACTGATGATTGGAGTGTATATCACCTGCGCAAACAAAAAGGAGGCAAGTAGGATTTCAAGGCTGCTGCTCGGAAAGAGGCTGGTTGGATGCACAAACATATTTCCAGTAGAGTCCATGTTCTGGTGGAAGGGAAAGATTTCAGCGCGGAATGAATTTGTCATAATTGCAAAGAGTGTTGAGAAAAAGTATAATGGGATTGTTTCTGAAGTGAAGAAGATTCACAGCTACGAGATACCCTGCATAATAGGAATTCCCGAGAAGGCCAACAGGGAATACCTTGAATGGATTAAGGGAGAGGTAAGATGAAGCTGTACAAGGAATACCAGGAGATGAAGCGCATTGAGGAGATAATGACCGTTCTCGTGGAGGAAGGATTTGGGTACATAGTGGACAGCATAAGGATGAAGAAAGAACTGCCGCTGCACAAAAATATCCGTATTGAAGAGAAAAAGCCGCTGCCGCCGGAAGTAAGGCTAAGGAAGACCCTTGAGAGACTGGGGCCTACATTCGTAAAATTCGGGCAGGTGCTGAGCGTAAGGCCGGACTTAGTGCCCTTAAGGTACATGAAGGAGCTTGAGAAGCTTCAGGACCATGTAAGGCCAACACCATTCAAGAATATTAAATTCATGATTGAGCACGAGCTTGGAAAGAAGATTCATGAGGTGTTCAAGCGCATAGATTCTGAGCCTTTGGCGTCTGCTTCGCTTGGCCAAGTCCACCGCGCAACGCTGCTGACCGGAGAGGAGGTTGTCGTGAAGGTGCAGAGAAGGGAAGCAGAGGGCATAATGGAGAATGACATAAGAATCATGAAGTATGTCGCGGAGCTGATGGAGCGCCACATTGAGGGTGCAAGGAGATTCAAGCCCACGCAGATTGTGGACGAGTTTGCGAGATGGACGCAGAATGAGCTTGACTACAAGACCGAGGCAAGGTATGCGCGCAGGTTCCGGGGCATGTTTCTCAATTCAAAGGAGGTATACATCCCGAAAGTTTACGATGATTTCTGCACCAGGCGAGTTATTGTGATGGAATTCATTGACGCAATACCGCTGAGCAACCTTGAGGGGCTGAAAAAAGCAAAGGTAAACATAAGAAAGGTAATGGAGAACGGCCTGAAAGCCATTTTAACGCAGGTCTTTATTCACGGATTTTTCCATGCAGACCCGCATCCAGGCAACATACTCATAATGAAGAATGATGTTGTGTCCTTCGTGGACTTTGGCATTGTGGGATTCTTTGACAGGGAGCTTAAACTGAGGTCGAGCGACCTTTTCATAGGCATAGCCGAGATGGACGCTGACAGGATTATTGAATCCCTTATGGCGTTCAGCACGCTTCCCGCAGGATTTGACAAGGAGGCTTTCAAGCAGGAGGTTATAGGGGTAACTTCTGCAATCCATGAAACAGAGCTGAAGAACGTCAAAGTAAGCAAGATGGTCGAAGAGGTATTGGACATAGCGTACAAATACGAGGTCAGGATACCCACAAGCCTTGTGCTTTTCGGAAAATCAGTAATCACGCTTGAAGGCATAGGACTCAGGTACGACCCGGACATTGACCTGATGAAGATAATCCAGCCCTTTGTGGAAAGGAAGCTTGTAAGCAAGTATCTGCTCGACAACATGGCCTATTCAACATCAAAGTTCACGAGGTTCATCACGGAGCTTCCAAAAAAGACGGATGCGATACTCGACAAGCTGCAAACGGGGCGTTTCGAGATTGACATAGGCTCGAAGGAAGTCAAGACTTTATCGCTTGAGATTGACAGGTCGTCAAACAGGATTGCCTACGGGCTGATGATTGGCGCTTTTGTCGTAGCAGGCTCGCTTGTAGTTGAGGTAGGAGAGCCGCTATGGGAAGGGCTTCCCCCAATCACGCTGGTGCTTTACGGCCTGGCATTGTTTTCCGTACTCACTCTTATCTCTTCCATTATTGAGGAGAAAAAACTGAGAAGGGGTGATTAAATGGATAAGGACTTGAAGAGAATTATGGAGCTGACAACGCAAGCCCTGGATATTACGAAAAGGCGGGCAAAGCAGGAGATTGCGAGGCTCAGAAAGAAAGGCCTGAACAAGAAGCAGGTTGCAGAAGTCTCGAAGAAGGTTGCGTCTGAAGCGTTAAGGGAGGGAAAGAGGCTGAAGAATGTGTACCAGCGCGAGCTTTCAAGCGCGATGAAAAGGATTGAGAAGCTTGCAAAGATTGAGTCTGAAGTGCTGTCGAGAAGGATAAAGGAAATCAAGAAAAGGTAATATGCCGAATGCCGTAACCCATGTCCTGATAGCAATAGTTTTGGCAGGCATCTTCAGGGACTTTTTTGTGAAAGATAAGAAGTCATTTCCCCTGAGCTATGTTTTTTGGGCAGGAGTTGCCGGACTGCTTCCCGACATAGACGTGCCCCTGTACTGGCTGGTGCACAATTTCCTGAAGCTGGACATACCCAATTTTCACCGGGGCTTTACACATTCCATAATGTTTGGGCTTGCCTTCATGGCACTTGCACTCTTGCTTGGAAGCCGGAGGAAGATTTCAAACTTCCTTTGGGTTTTTGCATTTGGGGTTTACCTTCACATACTTCTCGACTTTGTGCTTATCGGCGAGATTATGCCTTTCTATCCTTTCGTTATGACGAAGTACGGGCTGCATCTCTTTGAGAAGAGCGGAATATTTGCCGTTTCGGAGGGGATTGACGCGCTGATACTTCTCGGATGGCTTTGCTACATCGAGTACAGGCACAGGATAAGCGATTTTGTCTAAAGAGAATTCTGATTCCTGAATTTTCCAGAATATCTTGCCCTGCCTTCAGCGCGCTCGAATATTATCTGGCAGATTTTTGTTCCCGCCTTAATGCGCATGGTGTTTGGGGAATTGTTGAAGATTTCAAGCGCCTGCCTGTTGCTTATGCCGGGCTGGATGAAGGCGGCAGTCATGTGTATCTGCAATCCCAATCTTGCGTATCTTGAACGGCCTCCGAGCCATGCTGAAATGTTTTCCGGCAACGTTATTTTTTCCTTGGTGATGCCAATTGCAAAGCCGTACGGCGGCAAAAGAAGGGAGTTTGTCTTAATATTCTTCATGCGCTTCCTGTAGTCATCCTCTATGTCCACAATACCCTTTTCTTCCTTTTCATAGACCATAAACTCATTTCCAAGCGAAAGGTCGTACGATGCAGGTCCAAGGTTCTTTGGATTAAAGGGAGAAATCTTTATGCTCCCTTTTTTAATCTCCTGAAGAATTACCGGTTTGGTAAGCACAGCCATAAGAATTCAGAAACATGCTTATTTAAAATGTTTTGCTATCCTGGCCAATAATCCAGCGGAAGCTCAATGCCATACACCTGATTTACAGCCCTGTCAAACTCATTGTCAAATATTCCAAATGAGCCGGGATAATTTTCCTTAATCTTCTTAACGACACCGTTAAAACTGCGGTAAAAAAGCCAGGACTCCACAACGAGGCGCCTTAAAGTCTCCAACTCTTCCATCTGAACCGCACTAAGCAGTTGGAATCCGAAATCTTCAAACCCATTTTTAACGGCCGGAACAATTGTATCCCTCCGCGAAGTTAAAATGCCTTGGACTCTTTTGTCCACCCCTTCCCGTATAGTATTAAATTCCGGATGCTCGTTAATCCTTTTTTCCAAGAGTTGTACAGCTGTTTCCCCCATAGGAATAAAAGAATTTAGGCGGTATTAAAAGGCTTTGTGTGCCATGGCTCTGTAGAAAATAAGGGTTAGCAGCATAAGTCAAAGTCCAATAACTTTCTAAAGCAGGCTGACAAAGGGTATTCCTTATGGGAAATGTCAGCCATCACTTACTGTATCAGGGAATTTGAAGTGTCAGAAACCGTCATTATCTATTCCATTTTGTGATGGTTTCTGAGCATGCTCAAAAATCTCTGATTTTTGACACTGCTAATCCCGAACGGAGTGAGACTTTCTACAGAGCCACTCTTTCATTTAACTCATTAATTCCAGGGTATTCCATAATCGTATTTTCGAGAGCCGAAGAGTCGTGCATTGTCATCTAAAGAGCCAGAATACAAGTTTGATTATAAATGTTTGTTAGACGAGAAACAAATGATTTAATGGGTTGTGTATCTTTCCCCTAAGACAAATTCCATTCCTTTCTGGTACGAAATAAGGAACTTCTCGGCAGATTTATAGATTGTCTCCCCTGAGAAAAGGTCAATAGACAAATCCTGCACCAGATAAAGGGCCTCGGTAAGAAGCTTCGTTACATTCTCCCTGCTTCCAATACCAACCCCTGTGTCTATAGTTAGTGAAAGCGTGTCCAAGACACCGTCAATGCCCAGAGTTCGCCTCTCAACAGGCTGCGATAAAAGAAAGCTAGCTGTATTTTCTGCCCTACTGGCGCAATAGCCTAAGACTCCTGCACCATCTGCTACCGTCTCAATAGCTGTACTTGATTGCATGAGATAATCACTTCGTTAAGCGATCTGTCCCACTTGGGGTGAGGCACTACGGCCGAGTGGTGATGCTAGTATATAAGCTTTTCGGTTTGTGGCACGTCAGTGTATTATTGTACCCCTGAAAGGCTTATGAAGAAGTATGCTTGAAAGGTTATTTGTGTCCTTTCCTATAACATAAACGCGAAGTTTTTGCTTTTCTGCTTGTTTTGCCGCAATAGGGTCAAATGGTGTGTTAAGGCCGGGGGACCATCTTGAGCCGACAAGCTCTCTAAGGTTTTGCCAGGTTATTTCCTTCAGGGGCTTTGCTGACTTTGACTTTTTTGGGTCTGCGTCATACACATAGTCTATGTTGCTCATGTTGATTATTTCCTTAACCTTAAGCTGCCTGGCAACAAGAACAGCGTCATAGTCAGTTGACCAGCCGGGCTTCCAGCCGGATGCAATTATCACTTTTTTGCTGGAGTTTATTTTCTTTGTTGGGTCTGTTATAATGTTGTCATCCGCAACATCACCAAAAATTCCCCTGACAAGCTCTGCATTAATCCTCGTTGCGTGTATGCCTATCCAGTCCAAAGCCTCGGCAGGTGGATTTGAGATTTCGGAAAGGGCGCATTGGTAGTCGCGGGCAAGCTTTCCGCCTCCGCAATATACAATGAAGCGATGGCCTTTCTTTGCAAAGGGAAGCAGTGCATCCCTAAAATCCAGTACGAATCCGGAGTCAAATTTATCAGGAACTATAAGGGAGCCGCCAAGGGAGATTATGGTTGTTCTCATCTGCTGCATATCTGCTGATGAGTTATAAAAAGGTTTAGGAGCCCAACCCTATAAATGTAACTCCAATGACAATAAGCGCAATGCCGACCCATTTTTCTTTGTTCATGCCTTCCTTGAGAAAGAATATTGACAGCAAGGTAACCCAGACGTAGCTTGTGGATGAGAAGGGATACAAAACTGAAAGGTCGCCGTGCTTCAGCGCAGGAACGAATAGTACGGTGCCCAGGACATAAAGCAGACCGCCAAGTATGACATGGTAGTTTCTTATGAGCTTCAGGGGATTCAAGGAAAATTCAGCTGCCCCTTTTTTTACCATCAATGCGCCTATAGAGCCGATGAAGGATGCAAGGAGCACAACAAAAATTGCCCAGGTTTCAGTTGCCATCTGCCACCTTTGAAGAGCCTATACCAATGAAGCTTATTCCCGCGATTATTGTAAAAACTCCGAGCCATTTGAGGGCGTTCATAGATTCGTTGATGAAAATGGTGGATGAAATGGAAACCCAAACGAAGCTTAGGGCTATGAAAGGATATATGACAGAGAGCTCTCCGCCCTTTAGCGCAAAAAGAACCATTATGCCTGCCGCAAGGTAAACAAAGAGGCCGATTATAATATAATAGTTCATGTAAATGGTTGCCAGGTCAAGATTCCGGGAGCCTATCTTGTAGAGCAGCTGGCCTGACGAAGTAAGAAGAGTCGCGAGGATTACCACGAGAATTGCCCAATGCTTGGTTGCCATATGATTAGGCTGTAAAGCCCCGTTTTTATAGTTTGCCGTTAAGTTTAAATAATGGACAATCAGGGAAATTCAAAATGGCTGAAAAGAAAAAGAAGTCTGTGAAGAAGAAACCAAAAAAGAACGTGTGCGAGTTCTGCTAATCCTTAAGCAGTATCTCAATTACCTGCGCGAATGCCGGCCTTGTTATGAATACCCCTATTGAGTAGCCCAATATAGATGTGATTGCAAATCCCTGCACAAGCCCTGCGCCGGCGTATATCAAAGGGATTAGCGCAACAACATTGGTGAAGTAGGAGCCCATAATAATTGTAAACGCGTTTTTTATCTTTTCCTTCCAGTTGAGAACCTCTGCCGATATACCCGAGACAGTCTCGTCGGTGATAACTATCTGGTGGTCGACTCCAGTGCCTATCGCAAGGATAATTCCGGCAATTGCCGCCAGGCTTATGTTCCAGTTTATCAGTGCAGCAGCGCCGAGAAGTATTATCAGCTCGCCAACCATCGTTGCCATTATCGGCAGAGATATTGCAAACTTCCTGTACCTTATGTAGACTATTAATCCCACAGTCAGTATGGAAAGCAAACCCACCAAAATTGCATTGTTGAGGAACTTCACGCCTAAAACAGGAGATATGGTGTTAATGCTTGTAATCTCAAGCTTTACCGGCAGTATTCCGGTTGAAAGTATTGTCTGCAGCTGCTTCATGTCCTGAAGTGAGCTGTATGCTGCTGACTGCTGGTTAACCCCCCTGCCGAATCCGGTTATTGAAGTGCTTCTCTGGGAGCTGTTCTTCAGGCTTGAATCTATAAACAACGACCTGGCCAAAGCATCATCAAGATAAAAGTCCACCTTCTCTGAAAGAACCTGATTGCCTCCGCCGCTGTCAACCACGTCAAGGTGCTCCGTAATCTGGCGATGCCTTTCTGCAGCCTCTCCATTGACAGTTATTTCAAACCTGTAGCCGCATGACCATTCACCGTCTCTCTGGCCGCACGGCGCTGAAGGGTCGAGACCGGAGCATGACGTGTCCCGGCATATGAATTCTATCTGGTCTCCCGTGAAGACTGTCTGGTTGGCAATCTTTGCCTCAAACTTTCCCTGAGAGCTGATAAGCGCCCTTACTTCATTTTCAGATGCGCCTGCTATCTCAATAAGTATAAACCTGTTCCCTTCAAGGTCTGTAACCCCCCGGATTACCATGTCAGCAAGCTTGTAAACATCAAGGCGCTGGGTAAGTATCTGCATGAGCAAATCAAACTGGTCGTTTGTAAGATTGCCCTGCGGCTTTAGAAGAACCCTTGTTCCGCCTTCAAGGTCAAGGCCCTGCTTGAGGTTGGTGCGGGGAAGGTCATACACCTTTATTCCCAAGTCAGCCGCCCCAAGCGGAATCCTTGAGGTTTTCTGGACAGTCTCCAATGTGGTAATGTTCTCTGGAACAAGCATGTAAGTCCCGTTAACCGACTTGTTTGCAAAAGATTCCCTGGTTACGGCTACCATCTCAGTCTCGTCGAGCTTTACAATCTCGAATTTTTCCTCTATGGTGGGCCTGTACAGCTTCCTGCTGGTTTCTATAAGCAAAGTGTCATTGACCTCAAGCTGCCCAAGCGCAGCAAAATACTCCCCAACAGAGGAAACCGGCTTGTTGTTCACCGCAACAATATATTCCCTGTCAACGGGCCTTGTGGTTCCCAGTGGAGTTGACATTCCGGCATCGTATGCGGCAGAATCAACTTCAATGCTTCGTATCGCAACTCCGTCCCTCAACGGCTTTGGGTTAAGGGCTATGAGTGAAAAGGCTATGAATATGAGCATTACAATTACGCGCCAGTTGGTAAATATCTTCTTAGCTTTCATTTTGCCTGTTTTCAGCCTTGTGTTTTTTCTCCAGGTACATTCTAATCAGCGCAACATTTGTTATCCATGTGTTAATCATGTCAATTATCATTCCGATGAAGACAACGGTCATTATCTGCCTAATCACTTCTGAATCTGCAACAATCAGCGCAACTGTAGATACCGCCATGGTTGTTCCGGCGGTCATGAATCCTGTTTTTATTGATGAATAAATCCTCTCCATCTCGGTAGCTTCCTTTCTCTTCAGTGCTCTCGTTGTGAGAAGTATGTCTGTATTGACAGAATAGCCGATTAGCATAAGCAATGCCGACAATCCTGCAGTTCCTATCCTTATCCCGAGAACGTCAACAATTGCAACGGTGGTTACTATGTCTGCAATGACGCTTATAATTACGGCAAGGCTCGGCACAACAGTCTTGAAGTAGAAGAACACCACAATCCCCATGAACAGGAATGCAATTCCCAGCGCAATGAAAGTCTGCCTGAAGAAGGAAGCGCCAAGTGATGATTCTATAAACTCGTAGCTGTACTCACCTTTCTTTATATCTGCTCCAACAAAAGAAGATACATAAGATATTGTCTGGTCAATTATTGCCTGATTGGACTCCTTGAAGTCTATATCTACTATAAGCCCGAATGATGTTGCAGACTGGCGGAATGACTTTACAAAAACATCGTTGGTGGGGTACTTTGACTTAAGATAATCGCCAAGAGCGATGTTATCCACGTCTTTTTGCACGGGAATTGTAAATGATATGCCCCCTTTCAAGCTGACATCACGGTTTATGAAATCGCCAGTTGCAGCGTATTTCATCCCTATCACAACAACAGCCGCTATGAACAGGAGTATGGGCAGTATCAGCAGCGCCTTGTATCTCTTCTCATAGAATCCCTTTATTTTTCCAAGCAATGTTTGTCCTTCCATGGTTAAGAGCCCAGAAATCACGGACCTTTTTTAAAGGTTTATGAATAAGATTCCTAGAATGGCAAGTTTTATTAAGAAATAAATAGAGATTGCAGTATGGCATCTGAACTGCTGTCATCCATTGAATTCCAGATGAGTTTGCTGCTGTTTGTTGCGCTGGCCGGATACCTGCTGGCATCGCGCATCAATCAGTCTGCTGTCATTGGGGAAATACTCGTTGGGCTGTTGATTGGGCCAAGCCTGCTGGGGCTCATAACATACACTGATTTTGTAGCTAGCGTTGCACACCTTGGTGCGGTTATACTGCTGTTTGTGATTGGGCTGGAGTTCAAGCTTGAGGATATCTTCAATGTCAAATATGCAATAATCGCCCTGGCAGGAGTCATAGTCCCGTGGGCTGGAGGCTACTTTCTTGCAAGGGCATTTGGATATGGATTCGGAGGCGCGGTCTTTATTGGGACTGCGCTTACGGCAACGAGCATTGCGATAACTGCAAATGTTTTGAGGGAAATGGGTGCATTGCAGTCAGGCACAGCAAAGGCCATTATAGGGGCTGCGGTAATTGATGATGTGCTGGGGCTTCTTGCGCTTTCATTTTCCGAACAGCTGGTTTCGGGAGGAATTTCATTTTATGCCGTTGCCCTGACAATAGGGAAGGCAGCTGCATTCCTTGTGCTTGGAATATACCTCGGCCATAAGATGCTATCAAAACTTGTTTCAAAGGTTGACCATACTGACATATCAAAGAAGTACCCTGAATTTGTGTTCATATTTGCAATGATGCTTGCATTTTTGTATTCAATGGCGGCAGAATCTATCGGGCTTTCTGCCATTGTGGGCTCGTTCATCGCAGGTGTTTCGCTTTCCCCGGTTCAGCTACAGCACGGAAAGGATTACAAGGAAGGAGCGGAATATCTCCACATAATATTTGCTTCAATATTCTTTGTTTCGCTCGGAATTCTGGCGGATTTCAAGGCAATTACTCCTGCCGTTTTGCTGTTTCTTGCTGTCCTGACGGTTGTTGCAGTTCTGACAAAGGTAATAGGGTGCTATATACCGGCAAAACTTCAGGGCATGTCAAGAAGGGATTCCCTCATTGTTGGATTTGGAATGTCTCCGAGAGGAGAAGTTGCTATGATTGTTGCATTGATTGGGCTAAATGCCGGGCTGATTGGGCAGGACATTTACGTGTCTCTTGTGCTGATGAGCCTTCTGACGACAATAATCACCCCAATAGTGCTCCGAAACTGGCTTAAACCAACAACCTCCCAATCATAAGTATGACGAATATTCCTGCAGTGTTGAGAATGTAGGATGCCACGACAAACGCTTCCAGCGAAATGGACTTTGACGCTGCAAGGAGGGACACCCCAATCTCGTCGGGCAGCGGAGACGCGATGATTAATCCTGCGACGACAGGTATAAAGACTGACTTTACCTTTGCGGGCGTATTTCTATAGATATACCTTACTGCCCTCTCTCTGAAGAATCCCCTAATCTCATCGGCAAATGAGTACCTTATAAGCCTGAATATTGCAATGTCTCCAACCAGGGCGCCCAGCCCGGCAAGCAGTCCTGCAGGCACAATGCTCAGGTCTTTTGCAATGATGAGCAGAATCGTTGTTGCAATTGAAGCCGTGAACCCAAACACAAAAAGAACACCCGCCATGAACGCGCCGATGTAGCCCATTGATATCAGGGCTTCCCTTAAAGGGGGGTAGTTTCTTTCAAAGAACAACGCGTATGCCAGCACGAAAGTCAGGAACAGCATGAGAAATTTCGGATACTTCCTTACAATCGGCCTTGCCAGGCCTTCCCACGACAAACCCCTCATACAGCAGTCATCACCATCCGGGCAATAAAAACCTTTCTGTGGGCAAGGCAGTCTCGCTGGCAGCCAGAACCGGAAGGTTTATTAACTATTTAGTATATACATATATACATGATTTACCTGAAGACGGTTCAAAAGTTCGGGAATGGGGGCCATTTGGTTCTGCCAAAGGGGCTTGTCGGAAAGAAAGTAAGGTTTATTGCCGAGACGAAATCTTTTGGCGAAATAAGGCTGGAGGCAATTAAACTGCTGGAACCCTATCTTGAAAGCATTGCCGGAATTTATCTTTACGGTTCATATGCCCGGAACGAGCAGGCATTGGAATCAGACATAGACATCTTTGTGGTCACAACAGGCAAAATAAAAATAATTGAGCGGCATGGTGATTACTCCTTTGTATCGGCCACTCTTGGAGATATAGAATCCGTGCTGAGGCGAAACGCCGTGTTAGTTCTGCCGATAATCAGGGAAGCAAAACCCATACTCAATTCGGGGCTTCTTGAGAAGTTTTCTGATTATAAGTTTACGAAGCAGAACACGATGCAGTTCCTTGAAGACACAGAGAAAGTGCTCGGTTTTGTCCTGAAGGGTGTTGAAAAGAACTTTGAAATAGGCAGCATGGTTTATTCGATGATTCTAAGAATAAGGGCACTGCTGATGATTAAGAGGGGAGTTGAAGGCAAGATGTACACTAAGTCACACCTTTCCCATTATCTGGCGGGCAAGGGCATTAGCACAGAGAAGGTTGGTGAATTTCTTGATATATATTCAAGGGAGAAGAAAGGAATTGAAGTGAGGGAGAGCCAAATTGTTGATGGAAAGGACGTAAGGGAGCTTTACGGCATTACCAGGAATTTGCTGTCTGAAATTGACGGGGTGTTCAAGTGAGCAAGAAAAAGTACATTAAGGGAGCTGAGAGCCTGATGAAGCAGATTGAAATTCATCGGAACATTAAGCTTGAAGATGCGAAGAAGGATGGAAACGCCGAGCTGGAAAGATATTACGAGAAGGAAATAAGAAGGTTGGAGGAACAGCTGGCAGAGAAGGATGTAAAGCTGCTGACGAGGAATGAACGAATAAGGGCGAAGAAACTGAGAAAATAGATATTCTTCTGGAAAAGTTTATATAGACGGGAATATCCCCTCAAAATATGACTGCAAAATATAAGATAGCTGATTTTAGCGGCGGGGTGCATTTTGCTGAAAACGGCAAGTATACCGAGAGGGATTTTGATATTGCAAGAAAAACTCTGAGAGAAACTTACAGGCAGACAGCGAAGCTTAGAGGAATTGAGAATGTTGATGGTTTTATTGAAGTAAGCCTTCAGGCGCTGGACGGTGTTTTGAAGGAGTACAAAACACTTGAAGAGCCGAATGTGTGGCGCAAGATGGGTCCGATACTGCCTCAGATTCTTCAAGATAGAGGAGAGATGAGGAGAGAGTACAAGTTTTCAGAAAAACATGCAAAGCAAGCGAGAGGCGCATCCGAAAATTATTATGACTTGGAATACGTGACAATAGGCGCTATTTTCAAGGCAGAAGAGGGCATTGCACATTTAATGACCGGGCATTATGAGAAAGCTGAAGAGGCCTTTAGGTATCCGATGAAAAATTTTGCTGTGAAAGATGTTATAATGAGAAGGATTTTGGCATTAAACCAGGCGCTCTCTCTGGCAATGAAGGGTGAGTTTGGAAAAGCATACGACAGATTATACCAAACAAATACTAAGGTTGAACAGGAGATTCATGGCAGCAGGTATCCAGAGATATACAACAAGCTCGGCGATATCATTGCCCACAACAGGAGATTGATTCAACAGGAAGAAAAGGCGCATGAGTTTGAGATGTGCGGCGTGCAAACATTCGTTCCGCTAATATTGCTTGAAGAGCCCATCTTTGTTATTGCCCCCATAGTGCGTGACTTTGACAAGCCGGGCTATCAGGATAGAGCTATAGTCCTGTCAGATGATTCCGAGATGGCAGGCATTTTTGTCAACGAGCCCAGTCTTCGGAAAGATCCTGAGAAGGCATTCGAAACTACACGCATAGTTTTGCCGCCAGGGTATGATCCGAACACCATTCATTAGAATTCAGCTTGATTTTCTCATCCAAGCAATTCTTCACGGGGAAAATTCCTTGGCTGATTTTATGAAATTAAGGAACAACGGCTGGGGGTTCAATGGCCTTGAGGTAAACTCGCAGTGATATTGGCAGCCCATGAAGAAGGGATGGTCTTTTAATTCGAGAATCTGCATTATCGGAACTCCGGGAGCCTTTCCCGAGAATACCATTCCCTTTTCTTCAAGCCTTTTGAGGTAATCAGGATTTGCCTCATAACGGTGCCTGAAGCGCTCCTTTATTTTTTCATTTCCATACAGCTGGCGAGCCTTTGTGCCCTTCTTGATTTCAACAATCCTTCCGCCCAGGCGCATTGTGCCGCCAAGGAGGTCTACTTTTAGCTGTTCAGGGAGAATATCTATCACGGGTTCAGGCGTTTTAGGCTCAAATTCAGTTGAATTTGCGCTTTTCATCCCGCAGACATTCCTTGCAAATTCTATGACTGCAATCTGGAAGCCAAGGCAGATGCCAAGATAGGGTATTTTGTTTTTTCTTGCATATTCAACGCATTTTATCTTGCCTTCCACGCCGCGCTTTCCAAAACCTCCGGGGACAATTATGCCTGAAACTCCCTTTAGCTCGTCTTCGAGCTTCTTTTTGCCGTTTTCAATCTCAGTTGTCTCAATCCATTTGATGTTTACTTTGGTCTTTAATGCGGAGCCTGCATGCTCCAATGAGTTAAGTATGCTTGCATACGAATCTCGGATTTCCGTGTACTTGCCGGTCATTGCTATGGTGACTTCCGACTTTGCGCCAAGAAGATTCTGGACAAATTCATTCCATCTGGAGAATTCCTTTTTTTCACCGTCTTTCACTTTCAGCCCAAGAAGGGATAAAACTTCATTGTCGGTATTGTTGGCCTTCAGCAGAAGCGGTATTTCGTAAACTGAATTGCAATCGTGGATTCCAACAACGTGATTGGGCTTGACGTTTGAGTAGATGCTGATTTTCTCCCTGATTTTGTTGGTAATTGGCGAATGAGACCTGCACGCAATGATTGAAGGCTGTATTCCGAATGAAATCAGCTTGTTGATTCCCAGCTGGGCAGCTTTTGACTTCTGCTCGCCGAGGAATTTCGGCTCAAGTATGTATGTAAGGGCAATGAAGCACACATTTTCGCGGCCTTCCTCGTACGCAAGCTCCCTCATTGCCTCGATGAAATAGGCATTCTCAAGATCTCCTACTGTGCCGCCAACCTCAACGAAAATAACATCCGCATTCCTTAGCATTGCAAGGTTCCTGAGAAACTTCTTGATTTCACCTGTTACATGGGGTATAATCTGCACGTCCCTTCCGAGGTATTCACCGCGCCTTTCCATGCTCAATACGTTTGAGAAAATCTTTCCGCCTGTAAGGTAATTGTCCTTTGACAGCGTGATGTTCAGGAACCTCTCGTAGTTGCCGAGGTCCATGTCCGTTTCGGTGCCGTCTTCCAGAACAAATACTTCCCCATGGCGGTAGGGGTTTAATGTTCCCGCGTCATAGTTCAGGTAGCCGTCGAATTTTACAGGCGCAACATTTAACCCTTTCATCTGCAGAAGCTTTGCAAGCGAGGCAGAGAAAATGCCCTTTCCCAATCCGGACATTACGGTGCCAAAAATTATGACGTACTTTGTCTTTCCCGGCTTGTAGCCTTTCGGTATTGGAGTGTAGAACTCGTGCTCCTCAGACTTAGAAGCCGTTGATTCCAATAGATTATTAGCCATACCAACCCCTTATTTTTCGCAGGAAAGGTAGTATTTAAGGTTTTGGTTTAACTGAAAAGATACGCCCACAGCCCCTGATAGACATGCCAGCCGTCTATTCCCGGGATTGGAAGCATGTTTAGTATGAGGAGAAATCCGTTTATGTATCTGCTTGCAACCAAAACAGGGGTGTATTTCCTGTCAAAAAGCTTTTTTGAAAGGGCGTATTTGGAGAAGAGCCAAAGCACCAAATGCATGAATGGGCCTGCAAGGGCAATTATTGCACCTGTAAGCGGTGCTGTTGGGGGGATGGAAACAAACCCGGGAACAAAGAAAACAAATCCTATGCCAATCATTTTTATGAGAATTCCAAAAAGGAGCCACCCATAAGCGGCATAGAAAGTTGCAGGAATTCCAAATGAAAGGGCAACGAACTTATGGGCCATCTCATGAAGCACTATTGCAGGAGCAACTGCCATTATTGCGAACCTGAGGTTCTGCCTGTTCAAAGTTCTCTGCCTGATTTCGAGCAGTGGGTCATAGTTTTCGGGAACTGGGGCCCTAAACATGTCCTTGAAGACGAACCCAACGGCAAGGGACATTATTATTACATCAATTATTTCAAAATAGAATGCGTCCGGGGAAAGGTTTATCCCAAGAAGCGCCAGTATATCTGCCCGTGTAGTGAAAAAAACCATTTTGAGAAAGACTGCCTGCGATTTTATATAATTTTGGGTTTTATCTTTTTCCAGTGCTTTTCCGGGCATAGGAGGGGCCAGTCATGGTTGCCGTCAAGCATTACAAGCCGTGAATTTTTTATCAGGCTGCGGAATTTTCTTGCGTTTTTCAATGGGAGCAACTCGTCATTTTTTCCCCAGATTATAACCGTGGGAACTTCCAGCTTGCAGAGCTTTTCCTCGTAGCTTACGTTAACATTCTTCGAGATGGACTTCCAGAGATTTTTGCGGAAAGGGTGAACTGCAAGATCGTATCCTATGCCTGCAATCAGCGAAAGGGATTCCCTCCAGTCTTTTGAGTGCTTAAGCTCCCTCAATGCCTTCACGACGAATATCTGGTAAAACAGGTCAGGGGTGCTGTATTTGTGCTTCAGCCCTGCGGAGTCTATGAGTATGAGCTTTGCAACTTTTTCTTTGTGCCTCAAAGCAAGGTCAATTGCAACTATGCCTCCTGCCGAATGAGCCATAAGTACTGCCTTTTTTATCTTCATCTTTTTCATGAAGGCAAGCACAAACGAGGAGTAGTCTTCGACTGAATAAGGCCTTGGGGGCTGCTGTGAAGGTCCAAACCCGGGAAGGTCCAATGCGTAAACTGTGAAATGGTTCTGAAGCAGCGCAAACAGCCTGTGGTATTCCCTGACGTGGGAAAAGAGGCCGTGGAGGAAGAGAAGAGAGGGACCTTTTCCAGTTTTAATGTAATATGCCTTAAGTCCCTTAATTATAGCTTTTTCCTGCTTCACCCTTAATTTGCTTTCTATCCAGGTATTTATTACTTGCTGAAACATGAGCTGTTAAGTCTTATGGATATGAAGGGTTTCTTAGAAAAATGTGGGCGTTTATCACTATTTTTTTGATTTCTTGTATACCCATACGAATATGGATTCTAAGAACCGATTAAACACAAGAAATATCCCTACAATAAATGCTATCCACCACCAGTGGGTTATGCCAAATATTAACATACGTTAGAGGGGGTATATTCAATATATTAAGCTTTACAGTAGAAATTTTGAATTACAGTGTAATATTTAGCTCATTTAGAGCTTTTTTGTAATCCAACAGTTTTCTTATTATTCTTCCAGAAGCCGAAATCTGGAATAAAGGTCTTGTGACAATCATTACAAAGATACCTCTGTTGCATACCCCTATTTTGAGTTGGGCTTAGTCCTCTCTTTACTACACTCTCGGACTTGCAATGCCTACATTTTATCTTCATTTCCATAGCAGTTTAGGTATCTAATAAACTATATAAATATTTAGGTATCTAAATGTAGAAGTAGAAAAATATAGTTTTCGGTATCTAAATCTTTATAAAGTCTTAGGTATCTAATACTAACTATGAAACAAAAAGCACTAATTTTATTTCGGAATGAGAATGAAGAAAACGTTATCAATTCCTTAAAATCAGAGTTAGATAATGAAAAAGAGAAGGAAAGATTAGTGTCAGATGTTTCAGGATATAGAATCATAAACATTGGTAAAAACTATAAAATGTGTGAATTAGATAACATCTGGAAGCAATATAAATTTTTTGATGATTTTCTGATTACACTTGTACAAGATTTCGGATTTAGAGATTTGGATGAGAAAGCTTTGCTAATCGGACATACGGATAAGGATGGACACTTGTGGACAGATTATGCTGAATTTTCTAAATTTAAACATAAAATGGACTAAAATGAGACTATTAAGCCAAACAAGTAGAGAATACAAAGGAAAAGAATACAAGAAGTATTGGGTTGTTATTCCGAGTAAACTTGTTGAGAAATTAGGTTGGAAGACTGGAGAGGAATTAGAGGGAGAAATAAAAGATGATAAACTCGTTATTGAAAAAGAGTAAAGAAAAAATTGAGAATTTCCTTGATTCTTTAAATACAAAGCCCGAACCTTCAAAAGAGGAGATTGCTCTGGGGATATTTGAAGAACGCTTGGTTCCAACCGATTGGACTGATAAAGCTCATAAATCTAACCCGTTGACTATAGAATTTTTATACATTAAACCAGAAGAAATTTATTATGGCGATAAAAATGAGAAGAAGATTTACGATGAACTGGGAGAAAAAGAACGAAAAACTATATTTGAAGAGGCTAGATTAGGTAATTCGATTTATGAGGTTATCGATAAAGAAGGAAATAGGTTGGATGGCTTTAAGAAAAAAGATATAATTAATGCCTTATTAGAAAATAACAATTCAATATCTGAAGCATTTGATGAGTTATCTAATAATTATAAAGAGTCTCGTAGGGAAGAACAAAAGCAAATAGAAAAAGCGGAAATTTCAAATCAAAAAGCGAAACTACAAGAAAATGACAGAAAAAGAAAAATTAGAGAGAAAGCCGAGAAGGAGGTGTATGGTTCGATTAAGACAAAAAGGTTGTCTTTTGACGAGACATTAAAAGATTCTGTTTTCTCAAAATATGACAATTCCTGTGCGGTTTGTGGTTATGAAGAAGGGTTACACATACATCATAAGGATAAAAATCCAAGAAATAATAAGTTGTCAAACCTTGTGTTGCTATGTGGGGTTTGTCATAAGAAAGTCCATATGAGAGTCAGGTGATAAAACTGAAAGAACCTATATGCACACATTGCAACGGGACAAAATTCTCCGAGAAAAAAATTGATGGTAAATTTGGAGAGCATTTTCTTATATATTGTTTAAGTTGTGGTAAAATTCAAACATCACATAGGTAATTTTATAATGATTGGTATTATAGGTATAACTTTGAATTTTGTAGGTTCCGTCCTATTAATATTGGACACATTATTTTCTTTGAACTACCCAGAAAGGTCTTATTGTATTCCAATTTATAAAAATGGTAAAATAATT
>JACQSR010000035.1 GCA_016211215.1 Candidatus Woesearchaeota archaeon | reverse complement strand
GCCTGCCCGGACAAACACTTTGTGGTTCAGCATGTGTTAACAACTGCGCTTCAAGCCTTTGCGACTCAAATCCGTGCAATGGATGTGCTAACCAATGTGGGATTTGCAGCGTAAGCTTCTCTTCAAATGTGCAAAATAATTTTTGGGTAAGGGATCCAAATGGTTTAACTTATAATACTGGCCTTGTCACTTCATGGAGCAAGACTGGCCCATTTGGCTGGTGGGATATGGGCGAGTATGGCCATGATTCATCGTATACTGTCAGTGTAAGTCCTCCAACCTCACAGAACTGCCAAAGCTCAAATAACCCGATAAGCTGGAGATGGACTTATAATGGGTGCGCTCCAGAGAGTGATTCTTCATTCTGCTCAAGATATGGCAAGAATTGCGGAAGCTTTACAGCCACAGATAACTGCGGAAACGCAAGAACAGCCAACTGCGGCTCATGTACTTCCCCTCAAAGTTGCGGCGGTGGGGGAACTGCAAATGTGTGCGGCGGCGGCACAATTAAATGCCCCAATGATGCAGGTGTCCCTTACTATAATCCCGGAGACATGCTATCTTGCGGTGTCTGCGGGACAAAGACATGCAGAAGCGACGGAACTTGGCCTCCATGCTCAGACCCGTGCGTATCGCCAACATGTAGCGATAGTGTGCAAAACCAAGGTGAAGCAGGTGTAGATTGTGGAGGGCCGTGCCCGGCGTGCACGCCAGGAAAATGCCCTAATGATGCTGGTGTTCCTTATTACAATCCAGGAGACATGCTGCCTTGCGGTGTCTGCGGGACAAAAACTTGCCGGGCTGATGGAACTTGGCCTCCTTGCACTGATCCATGCACTACATCCTCCGGCGATTGCGGCAATGACAGAGAAGAGCCTGGCGAGGAATGCGACCGAGGCACAAGAAATGGAGATTGCCCTGCAGAATGCAGCTATGAATGCAAATGGAACAGGAATTGCCCTCCGCCGCAAGAATGCTCGCCAAACACCTGGCAGAGCACCAGCAATGGCTGCGGCGCTTGCGGAACAGAGCAAAGGTGGTGCGACAATAATGGCAAATGGACAAGCCAATACCAGTGCATAGGCCAGGGCCCATGCACTCCAAGCCAAACACAATGCTCTGGCTCATCCTACCAATCATGCAACTCAGGATGCAATTGGCAAGCTGCAGGCACTGACAATGATGGTGATGGTGTTGACAGCCAATGCGGAGATTCCCAATGCGACAATGCTTACGGAGTATTTGATTCAACTAGGCAATCTCCTGAAACGAGCTGCGCTGATTTCTTAGACAATGACTGTGATGGAAGAAGAGACTGCCAAGATACAGATTGTGCAGGCCGTCAAGGTCCTGGTGGAGTAATATGTTGCCAGATCGTCTCAGATTGCCTACAAGATGATTGCGTGATAGAAAGCTGTGTGGCCAATAATTGTCAATTCACAAACAGAAATAGTTGCGACTCGACAGAATGCGCATCCGGAAGATACTGCTACAATGGCGACTGTACAGACGGTGACAATAGTGAATACGTATGCTTAAACTGCGCCCCAGACACCACAATAGGAAGATGGGACTGGTCAGCTAAAATATTTGAAGATGCAGGAAAAGCATACTCAAGAAACACCAATGTATTTGACAGATTATTTGACAGCAATGAAGGCTCTTGCCCAGGAACAACTTGCACAAAATCAGCAGGCTGCAGTTGCTATGACACATTATCAACAAAAACATTAATCAAAAGAAAAAGAGCTTTAACGACAGGAAACTGCTGCGGCGATGATCCAAATGAATGGTACAAAAAAGATTATTATGGTGGAGAATGCGTAAGCTCAGTTGATCAATGCGTATGGAGTGATGGACATTCTCAACAAGCAAATTCAGGCAATAAGCAATGGTGGTGCAACCCCGGCAACTGGCACGAATGCAATGATAATACAATAGGTCAAGGCTCACCAAACAATCCTCCTCCGCAAGGGGTATGCTGCGCTGGAACAGTAGGCAACAGTGGCTGGACGCCAGTATCTGAAATACTGCCTGAAAATCAATACTCATGTACTGACGGGAAAGACAACGACTGTGACGGCAAGATTGATTGTGAAGACAATGATTGCGATGGAACCATAAAAGGAACAGTGAAAAGCGATAG
>JACQSR010000034.1 GCA_016211215.1 Candidatus Woesearchaeota archaeon | reverse complement strand
GCAGCACATGATGGACATGAGTCCCATGCTAAGGAAGTTTATGGAGTAATTTTTTAACTAAAAACGTGCGGTAGCGTCTAAAAAAGATGGTATTTGAAACTTTGCTGGACCCGGTATTAGGACCACTCCTTAGATTGCCGCCTTTGCTAATCATGCTTATACTTTCTTTTATAGTTTCACTTATGATTACCCTGATTTACAAGTATACCACAGACCAGAGCCTGATGAAGTCGCTGAAGGAGGAAATCAAGGAATTCCAGAGGCAGACGAAGGAGCTGAAGCACGACCCGTCGAAGATGATGGAGGTGCAGAAGAAGGCGATGCAGACGAACATGAAGTACATGATGCAGTCGCTTAAGTCCACTCTCTATACATTCATCCCGATAATTATTATATTCAGCTGGATGAGCGCAAACCTTGCGTACGAGCCTCTGGCGCCGGGAAAGGAATTCATACTAAGCGTTTCATTCGATGATACTGCATCCGGCACCGCGAAAATAGTCGTGCCGGAAGGAATAACCCTGGTTGGCAATGACACCCAGGAGATAGCAAATCACCAGGCCAGCTTTGTTGTCAAGGGTGATGAGGGCGAGTATATCAATGAGAAGGCACTGAAGATAGAGTACAAGGAGCAAACTGCATTCAAAAGTGTGATAATAACCAATGGCCCTAAGTATGCCCCTACGATTGAAAGCGTGAAGTCAAGCAATATTAAATCCATATGGCTTAACAATGAGCCCGTCAAGCTGCTGAACATATTTGGCTGGAAAATCGGATGGCTCGGCACATACATAATCTTCTCGATTGCTTTCTCGCTGGGTCTCAGAAAGCTTTTTAAAATATACTAGATTCTTGCGGAAGATGGTAAGACCGCAGCTAAAATCACGCTCCTACAGGAAGATTTACAGGAAAACTCCCGGAGGGAGGACTGTAATACACTTTACCGAGCGCAAGCCAAACAGGGCAAAGTGCGGCGGCTGCGGGGCAATTCTTCACGGCATCAAGACGGAAAGGCCAACGAGGATGGCAAACATGAGGAAAACTGCGAAGAGGCCGGAGAGGCCTTACGGCGGTGTTCTGTGCTCCAGGTGCATGAGGGAGCAGATAAAGAAACTTATAGTATAGTCTCCTGGGCAGGCTGGCGACAGAGCCCGTGAAAGGGGAGATTGGAGGAACAAAAATGTATGAAGTGGGAAGGTTGTGCGTCAAGCTTGCCGGGCGCGATGCGGGCGGCAAGTGCGTTGTCGTGGACGTTCTGGATTCAACTTATGTGATGATTGACGGTCAGACAAGGAGAAGGAAATGCAACATAAAGCACCTTGAACCGCTGGACATCGTTCTTAAGCTCAAGAAAAACGCCTCGCATGAGGACGTTGCTGATTTGCTGCGGGAAAACAAGATAGAAGTTCAGGAAAAGAAGCCGAAAGCAGAAAAGCCCGCGAAGGAGCCGAAAAAGAAAGCGGTCAAGAAAAAGGAAATCAAGGCCTCAAAGAAGGAGCCTAAGGCGAAAAAGAAAAGCGCGAAGAAGGCTTAGGGATATACTCTTTTTTTCTGTTCCCTTTTGACATATGCCCTGAAGTCAGTGTAATCTTCTTCAGTTATCTTTGGGCTGTCACTTATGAAGCGATGATGCAATGCAAGAAGTTTCATGCACCTTTCCGGATTCAGGGCAATAAGCCTCAAAACATCCGATTCACCGGTTTTTCCCATTCTTGCGCCGTGAAACCGGGCCATATGGTAGCATGCTGAAGGAAAAGTGTGACCTTCCCCTGAAAGTGCATTGAAGTAGAGAAAGAAATCGCCGGAATATCTGCCAACCAGGTAAGGGACTGCATTTGGCTGGGGGTCGTTCCTAAACATATCAGAAATTCTTGCAAGTTCATCAATAGAACCAACTACAAAACCTGAGTTAACAGTTGCCATATGGTGGTCGTTGGCTGTGGCAATAATCCCTGCCAGGTACACATGGACATTAGGCGGAGGCAGAGTAAATCCATCAACTATCGCAGCCTTGTACAGCGTTATGCAGTGGATATTTGTTTCCAGGAAATTTTTTTCCGGTTGCATGCATGCGGGAGCCTAGAGGGATTTAAATAACTTATTTTTCCTGGAAAATCCCGTCAAGGTACATCTCCATTGCAACAACCGGAACTTCGATTCCGAAGTTTTCAAGAACTTTTGGATTTATCTCTCCAAGGATTGCAGATTCCCTCCCATTTACCAGGGCCCTTGCGCATCTTCCGGGGAGGAAAGACGGGTGCTCGGCATCTTCAATGTCCATACTGATTCCAAACAGCCTTGCAATTGAATCAAGAACCTGCCTTATTTCAGTGTAATCTGCCTTATGGTGCGCCGATACAATGCAGATTTTTTCGCGGTCTGCGATTGAATCAACATTCCTTTCGGTAACCAGGCCTTCCTCGAATATTCTCTGGGGGTACTCGCAGTGCTTGTTTTTTGACAGGACATCCATGAGGATTGGGAGGAGCCATGAGCGCACCGATGAGAAGCTTTCTGACATGAATGACTCAATCTCAACAGTGCCGGTGTCTTTTGCGCACATCCTGCCGTACAGCAATGCCCTGCTGGAGAGTATGGGGCTGAAGACTTCCTGATAGCCAAACCCCACTGCAATATCGCGCATGTTTTTTGAAACGCCGCCAATTCTGAGGGGGGCTCCTGCGGTGTAGCTTTTCATCGGGATTGGCGTAATGTTCATGTAGCCGTGGCAGACTGCAATGTCCTCAATAACATCAACAGGGTGCATTATGTCGCGCCTGTAATCCGGAATGAACGCTTTTCCGCTTTTGTAATCGTACCTCATCTTTTCAAGGCATTTTTTAATTTCGGCTTCGCTTAATTCCAGGCCCAAAACCGAGCGAACCTGCTCCAGGTTGACTGCTGCAGAGTCGCCGAATAAATACGGGGACTTGATGGTCTTGTCGGGGTATTGCACATCGACGGAGAACACCTCAAAGCCCCTTGACTGCAGGGCGAATGCGAATATGTTCAATGACTGCTGGATGGCCTCAAGGTCAGTGCCTGTAGCTTCCACAAAGAGATGCTCATCTCCAATTTCAATCTTTCCGGTAAAGTTTGAGTTTATTATTGGGGGGAAGCTCAGCACTTCATTTTTGCTGTCCAAAAGCAGAGGATACTTGGCAAATCCCCCGAGGGTGAATGCATATTCCTTCCCCTTTGGATGGCTTTCGAGGATTTCCTTCAGACTCATTTCCCTCTTGAATTCCAGGGGAACGAATTTTACGGATTCCGGGTCAACTGCTTTGTAATGCACCGGCCAGGTTATCTTATCGTAGGAATAAATGCCGATGGCAATCTTCCTTCGCTTTCTTCCGAAGTTGTCGCACACCTTTTCCTGGAGCTGTATCATCTGCTTTATCAGGCAATCGTCAATCTTATGGCCCTTTGCCACAAATCCTGCCGCATATGGGCGCACACTTTTTACGGATTTGTCAACGATAATCCTGTAATTCCCGGATTTTGTGTTCAGCTTAGGGCATCCCTTTTCTATTCCGAGGATTCCCTTCAGGAAGATTGCGAAACCTTCAACGCTCCAGAGGTAAGGCATGTTCGTGTCTCCGAAATCTATCTTGATTTCATCCGTGTTCTTGTCGTAGCCCTCAAAATCCCCCTTGGCGCATGATGCATATTCCTCAATCTGGGCGACTGTGAGCTTTTTTCCCACGAGGTTTTGCACATCCTTCAATGAAAAGCTTATGGTTGGCATTCTAGCTGCTCCAGAGCCTACTGAAGTAATCTCTCGACTTAATCAGGTCTTTGTCCGAGTTAAAGACCTCGAATGTGGCTGTTTTATCATATCCCATCTTCTTGAGCATTGCAGCCACGGATTTCCATTTTATTCTGCCCTTTCCCAGGGCAAGGTGCTCGTCCGCATTTCCGTGATTGTCGTGAATGTGAACATGGGCGATGCGGTTGCGGAAGTGCGCAATGTACCTTAATATCTCCCTCATGCCGCCCATGAGGAAGGCGTGGCCAACATCCAGATGGACACTCACTTTTGGGCACCTGCCCATTACGTACATGTAGTGTTCGAACATGTGCTCCGCATTTTCCAGCATGATGGTCATTTTCTTCTTTTTGGCAGTCTCCGCAAGCAGGTTGAGGGATTCCACATAGTTGTTCAGCACGGGCATTCCAGATTTTTTGCCTGACATGACAAACTTGCCAGGAACAATAAAGTGAAAGTTCAGAAGCCTTATTCCAAGGCGATGGGCAGATTCGATGTCATTCTCCGCCTGCACAAGCCAGCCGTTCCTGACACTTTCGTATGGGGAGCTTAAATCATACCACCATGAGGTGTGGCCTATCGCGGGATGCCGGAATTTTTTCAGGGATCTGCTGATAGCATCCTTTCTTTTTTTCAGAACATCGCAGCCGCTTGGCGCTTCAATGCCGATTTCCACATAATCAAATCCCATCCTGCGTGTTTTTTCTATCTCCATTACGATGTCTTCGCCCGGGTTTGTCATCCTTCCGAATTTTATCATGATTTATACCACCTTTGCGTTTCTGAGGAATTTTAAGTCGTGGCTGAACAAGTCGCGAATGTCATTAAGCCCCAAATTGAACATTGCAAGCCTGTCAATTCCAATGCCCCACGCTATAACCGGCTTGTCTATGCCCAGCGGCTTCAGCATCTCGGGGCGGAATATTCCGGAGCCTCCAAGCTCTATCCAGCCAAGTTCCGGGTGCTTTGCGTGGAGCTCCGCGCTTGGCTCTGTGAAGGGGAAATACGCAGGCGTAATCTTTATCCTGTCGGTCTGGCAGAATTCCTCCGCAAACATCTTCAGCAGGCCTATAAGGTGCCTGAAGTTCAAGCCTTCCTCAATCACGAACCCTTCCGTCTGGTTGAAGTCTGCAAGGTGGGTTGCGTCAATGACATCGTAGCGGAAGCATCTTGCAATCGCGAAATATTTTCCTGGAATCTGGAGCTCTTTTGATGCAAGCATCCTGGCGCTGCACGCAGTTGTCTGGGTCCTCAGCAAATGGCGATGCGTTCTTTTTTCGTCAAAATCATAGTGCCACCCCCTGCTTCCCGTGCCGAAGCCGTTCTCGTGGGCCCGCTTAACCCCCTGCACTAATTTCTCGTCGAGCTTGCCGTACTTCGGCTCCTTTATGTAATAGGCATCATGAATGTCACGTGCT
>JACQSR010000031.1 GCA_016211215.1 Candidatus Woesearchaeota archaeon | reverse complement strand
TTGACATTCAGCTCAAGCGGAACAACTAATGTGCAGGCTGTAATAACCGGAAGCACAGCAACGCTTGTTCCTGCAGCAGACTGGAATGGTGTTGAGAATGTTGTATTTACTGCAACTGATTCAAGCAACGACAGCGTTTCGAGCAATTCGGTGCAGCTTACTGTAACGCCTGTCAATGATGCGCCTGTTCTGGATTTCATAGCAGATATTACTACAGTTGAAAATTTAACGGTGGACATAGACCCAACTGCAAGTGACGTAGATAATGACCCGCTTACATTCAGCTTCTCTGCGCCATTGGATTCGAATGGTGTATGGATTCCAGATTTCAACGAGAGCGGAATCTACACCGTGACTGTAAGTGTTTCAGACGGAATCCTCTCAGACAGCCAGAATGTGCAGATAATTGTGGGTGAGTCCGGAAATCATGAGCCTGTAATACAGCCGATAAGCGATGTTACACTAACAGAAGGGGAACTTGTACAGATAAACCCTGTTGCGGATGACATAGACCATGACCAATTGAGCTTCACGTATGGCTCTCCATTAGATTCATTGGGAAAATGGCAGACAAACTTTACGAATGCGGGGGTTTATCCATCATCGGCAACAGTGCATGACGGAAATGGGGGAAATGATACTGCATACTTTACTATAACTGTGCTGGAATCAGGGAACCACGCTCCGATACTTGTGCCCGTAAGCGATATTACAGTTACGGAAGGGCAGTTTGTTGATGCGAACGTTGATGCATCTGACCCGGATGGGGACCCACTGACAATAACATACACCTTCCCTCTTGATAACAACGGGGAATGGCAGACTGGCTACACAGATGCAGGGGTTTATGTGTCTTTCATTAATGTTTCAGACGGACAGCTGTCTGTTTCAGATGATGTAGTAATTACCGTGCAAGAGGCAGGAAACCAGGCGCCAGTGCTTGACCTGATTCCGAATGTTGTTGTTGCTGAAGGGCAGCTTGTTGATATAAATCCAACTGCAACAGACCCGGAGAATGACCCAATAGCATTTACATTTACCCAGCCGCTGGATTCCAACGGGGAATGGCAGACTGACTACACAGATGCCGGGGTTTATACTGTTCTGGTTTCCGCTATTGACAGCAATGGCGGTGTGGACAGCCAATTCGTCACAATTACGGTCACCGAGTCAGGCAACCATGACCCAGTGCTTAACCAGATTGCAAACATAACAGTTACGGAAGGCGAAACTGTATCCATACAGCCAAGCGCATCAGATTCTGACGGCGATTCATTGACGTTCGGGTTTACGGCGCCATTGAATGCAGCCGGAATATGGAATACTGACTTCACGGATGCCGGAGTGTACACAACAACCATCAGCGTTTCTGACGGAAATGGGGGAAGCGACAGCCAGACAGTCTCCATAACAGTCATGGAATCAGGGAACCACGCTCCATCGCTTGAGGTGGAGGACATTACCGGATTCGCAAGCGACCTTATCGAGGTAAAGCCTGTAGCCAGCGACCCAGATGGCGACCCAATTACAGTAACCATTTCGGAGCCTGTTGGAAATGACGGGATATGGCAAACGACAGATGCGGATGAGGGGCAATATACTGTAACAGTGACAGCTTCAGACGGCCAGCTTGCAGTAAGCAGGAGCATAACAATCACCCTCAAGGAGAAGAAGCTGAACAGGCTTCAAATAAGCAGGATTAAGTTTGACAATGAAGTATTGAGGCCGGGAGAGCCGCTTGATGCATTCGTGACTGTGGAGAATGACGGAAGCCTTACAGAAAAAGACCTTCATGTTACCATGACCATTCCGGATTTGGGAGAATACGCAAAGTCAAGGAGCTTTAACCTTAGGGCAGGAAGCGGAACAACACAACAGGTTACATTAGACATTCCGCCTGACGCAGATGCCGGAGAGTACGATGTCAGGATTGTGATAAGCAATGACCGCAACAGAAGGGTGAAGGTAAGGCCGATTACCATCGAGTAATCTTTATATAGCAACCTGATTTATCTTTTTTATGGCCACATTACGCTTTTTCCCGCTTGACGCGACATACAGGATAACAGACGGCAAGGCAGTAATTTACCTCTTTGGCAGGTCCTTTGACGGGCAGACAGTATGCGTAACTGACGAGAACTTCAGGCCGTATTTCTATGTCCTATCCGGGGAGCTTGATAGGGTTCAAAGCAAGATAGAGCTGCTGAAGGTGGAGAATGAGCGGATTTCCGCATTTGTGACCGGAACTGAAATTGTCAAAAGGAGGTACAATGGGAAAGAGGTCAGGGCTTTAAAGGTGTACACCAATATTCCGGGAGCAGTCCCAATAATCAAGGATACCATAAGCCAATGGGATTTTGTTGATTCAGTTCACGAATATGACATCCTGTTTGCCAGAAGATATCTTATCGACAGAGGGATAGTGCCTTTCACGCCTTACGAAGTTGAGGGTGAATTTGTCTCCGTGAAATCAAAGGTGCCTGTTTTCAGGGCAGAGAGGATTGAGCAGAGGGGGGAAGATATAGCGGAGGAGCCAAGGATTCTTGCATTTGACATTGAGACATACTACAATGAGCGCGAAATTCTTCCGGACAAGAACCCGATTATCATGCTTGCATTTTACGGGAAAGATTTCAGGAGGGTTTTTACATGGAAACGCTTCAGGACTTCGGATGAAAGCATAGAGTTTGTCGAGTCCGAGGCAGAGCTAATTGAGAAGTTCAAGGAGACGATTGAGCATTTCAAGCCGGAGATTATTACCGGATATTTCTCAGATGGGTTTGATTTCCCCTACATTGAAACAAGGGCAAGGAAGTACAAAATCAGCCTGGACATCGGATTGGATTACTCTGAACTGAAGATAAACCGAAAGGGAGGCATAGACGCGAAAATTGCCGGCATCAACCATGTAGATGTCTTCAGGTATGTGCAAAGGATTTTTGGGAGGGGCCTTGAGACGGAATCTTACAGCCTGAACTCTGTTGCCTACGAGCTTATCGGCGAGAAGAAGCTTGAAGTGAATCTTGATGAGATGTCAAAAGCGTGGGATGAGGGGGGGCAGAAAATAGAAGAATACTGCAGGTACAACCTTCACGACGCAAAGCTGACCTATGAACTGTGCAGGAAACTGCTTCCAAACATGGTCGAGCTCGTGAAGATAATCGGCCTTCCGGTGGACGAGGTTATCAGGATGGGCTTTTCCCAGCTTGTTGAGTGGTACCTACTGAGGCAGGCGCCAAGGTTCAATGAGATTGCGCCAAACAGGCCTGAGCACGGCGACATGGGCAAACGGCGTGAGGAATCCTTCAAGGGAGCGTTTGTGTTCGAGCCGAAGCCGGGGCTGTACAAAAATATTGCGGTCTTTGACTTCAGAAGCCTGTACCCTTCAATCATCAGCTCCCATAACATTTCAGGTGGAACCCTGAACTGCAAGTGCTGCGGCGATGAAAAGGTGCCGTTTGACGACGGAAAAACAAACTATTGGTTCTGCAAGAGGGAGCGCGGCTTTTTGCCCACAGTGATTGGGGACCTAATCGAGCACCGTGTGCGAATAAAGGAGATGATAAGGAAACAGGAGCAGCAGGACATGCTTCTTGCTGCCAGGGAGAATGTGCTGAAGCTTCTTGCAAATTCCTTCTACGGCTACTATGGGTTCTTCGGGGCAAGATGGTATTCAATAGAGTCTGCGCAGTCAACAACCGCATACGGAAGATATTACATACACAAGGTAATTTCAAAGGCAGAAAAAGAAGGGTTTACGGTGCTTTATTCCGATACAGACTCCATATTCCTTCTTCTGGACAAGAAAACAAAAGAGGATGCGGAAAAGTTCATGGAGTCAGTAAATCTTGAGCTGCCCGGGCTGATGGAACTTGAGTATGAGGGGCATTACCCGGCAGGGATATTTGTTCAGACAAAGGACAATACCGCCGGGGCGAAAAAGAAATACGCATTGATATCTGACAATGGGATACTAAAAATCAGGGGATTTGAGACTGTAAGGAGGAACTGGAGCCTTGTGGCAAAGGAGCTGCAGGAGAATGTGCTGAAGATTATACTGAAAGAAGGTGATGCGGAGAAGGCTTTGGTTATTACAAAAGGGACAATAAAAGACCTGAGGGACAAGAAGATTCCTGTCGAGAAGGTGATTATCAAGACGCAGATTACAAAAGAGATAGGCAGCTATGAAACCGTTGGGCCGCATGTGGCAATTGCAAAAAGGCTTGAGGCGAAGGGAGTTGCTGTTGCTCCGGGAACTATTATCTCATATGTTGTTACGGAGATTGGCTCCAAGGTAAGAGACAAGGCCAAATTGCCTGAAGAGGTCAGGGAAGGGGAGTATGACGCTGAGTATTACATCAATAATCAGGTGGTTCCTGCAGTAGAGAAAATATTTGAAGTGCTCGGGCATTCCAAGGATGAGCTTGTGGGGAAAGAGCAGGGCACATTGGGAAGATTTTTCTGAGTCGTTGAAATTAGCCGAGTTGACGGCAAGAACTTTTCAACGGCAAGTTTAATAAATCGAACTGATACCTCTCCCTTCATACGTGCCTGTAGCGCAGCTTGGATAGCGCGGCTGCCTCCTATTGGGCTGAAATGCTCAAAAGAAAGCAGCAGGTCCGGGGTTCAAAACTAAGGGTTGCACCCGATAGACCCCCGCAGCCAAGTGGGATTTCGTTCCACTCAATCCCACGAACTACGGTAATATGTAACCCTTAATGAAAGTCCTCGCAGGCACGTTTTTATTTTCAAGGTGCATTAATCTTAAATACCTCTTGGTGTTTTGAATTGCAATGATTAATACAAAAAAGATTAGATGGTCATTTGAACGTAAGAATGTTCTCTCAAAACATCTTGCAAGGGATAACTCAAGAAACCTACAGTTGGATATGGTTAAATTGAAACCAAACATTAAATATCTTGAGCATAAGCATCCAGACATTGAGTGGGTTTATGTGTTAAGGGGGAGTATGGGGGATGAAAATGGCGTGTATAGGGAGGGCCATTTTATCATCAACAAGAAAGGTTCTAAACACTCCGTAACTTCCGGTCCAAAAGGGTGTGTTTTGCTGGTTGTCTGGTGTGGGGAGTTAGAGTAGAAATCACTTTTTTATACAATCCCTTTCAACGCAAAGCCCACCATGTATGCGACTCCCGCAGCAAGGCTTCCGACAATAAGCATTTCCAGGCCTGATTTCCACCATTTTATGTGAGTTACGTAAGAGCGGAATGCTCCGACGACATAAAGAACGACAAATGTCAGCACTATAGATGCTGCAAATGCATACGCAAGAAATGATGGAAATGCTATTGAAAGCACAAACGGAATCAAGGGTGTGAATCCTGCAACAACAAACGCAAAGAATGTTGAGGAAGCGCCCCTAAGGGGGGTTTTTGTCTCTTCTATAAGCCCCAGCTCCTCGCTCATCATTGTGTCAATCCAGACTTTCCTGTTTGATGTCACCAGCTTAACCATTTGCTCAAGCTGTTTTCCCCTAAAACCCTTCTTGCTATAAATTGCCCTGACTTCAGCTATCTCGCCTTTTGGGTAATTTTCTACCTCCCATTCCTCCCTGCTTCTTTCACGCTTGTAGAACTCAGACTCTGATTTTGTGCTGAGATAATTTCCAATAGCCATTGAAATGCCGTCTCCAAAGAGGTTGGCAAATCCCAGTATCAGAACTATGGCGCTTGAGAGGGATGCTCCTGCAACTCCTGAGACAACTGCAAAAGTGGTTATAATTCCGTCCAAAGCGCCGTAAACCAAATCCCCAATGTAACGGCCGCCCCTTTTGTGCTGCTCAAGGTGCTTTTTGATTGAATTCTCAGAATGCGCTGCCTTAGCCTTTTCCAAATCTTTTCCAAGAAATGCTTCTCGGGCTTTATCGAGGCGTTCGGTGAGCATGGGATGGTTATATATTAGGTGTATTTAAATGTTAACCAAGAAATCAGGAAATCATCATCACAGGTTTTCTCTTGGGCCTAATCTGCTCCCACGGAAACAAAAGGCTGGCTTCATAGTCTTTTAGGTGTTGAGCAAGTTTCCTGTGGTAACCCTCCAAAGCTTCGAGTAATTCTATTACCGGACCTTCTGTAATTTCTAAGCCAATAAAATTGTTTTCCCACCTATTTATCCCAAACTCGTCTGCTTTGCAAATGATACCTTCCAGTTCCGTTTCAAACTCCTCCGGAACGGGTATCCCCCAGTATTTAATGTCTCCTAACTGGGATCTCAACCAAAAGCGGTCTATACCCGAAAAATCATAAGCTCCGACTTTTCCTCCGCCGAGATATCTTTCCCTCATTCTTTTAAAATCTTCCGCCTGCTTTAACGCACCTGCAACGTAATCAGCTACCATGTAAATGGGAGATGATTTTAAGTTTATAATCTTTTTGGTAAATTTTATTTATTTGCCTTCAACACAGCCTGGGCAGCAGCAAGCCTCGCTATTGGCACACGATAAGGGGAGCAGCTTACATAATCCAATCCAATCTCGTGGCAGAATTCAACGCTATCTGGGTCTCCGCCGTGCTCTCCGCAGATTCCAACCTCCATCTCTTTAACCCCCCTTGCCTTTTCTATGCAGAGCTTCATCAAAGAGCCGACGCCATTCCTGTCAATTGTCTGGAAGGGGTCTTTTTCAAATATTCCCGCTTCAATGTATTTTTGGATGAATTTTCCCGCATCGTCCCGTGAGAAACCGTATGTTGTTTGGGTCAAATCATTTGTCCCGAAAGACATAAACTCGACAAAGGGCGCAATTTCATCTGCGGTAACGCATGCCCTCGGAAGCTCTATCATTGTGCCGATTTTATAGCTGACCCTGACGCCTGATTCTGCGATAAGCCGCTGGGCAGTTGAGTTAATCAAATCCCTCAGGATTTCTATCTCCCTGACATTTGCAACAACAGGTATCTCTATCTCAGGCAATGCCTTTTTTCCAGATTTGTTTGCGGCGATGGCTGCCTTGATTATTGCGGAAGCCTGCATCTCGAATATCTCGGGATATACTATGCCCAATCTGCAGCCCCTGAACCCAAGCATTGGGTTGAATTCGTGAAGCGCCGATATTGTGTTGTGCAGCCTTTCAGCCGATACACCGAGCTCCTTCGCAATTTCCCTAATATCCCCTTCTTCCTTTGGGAGGAATTCGTGCAGGGGGGGGTCCAACAATCTTATAGTGACCGGAAGATTGTCCATAACCCTGAATATTCCGATGAAATCAGATATCTGGAATGGCTCTATTTTCGCCAAGGCCTTTCTTCTTCCTGCCTCGTCTTCCGCCAAAATCATCTCCCGGACTGCGTTTATCCTATCGCCTTCAAAGAACATGTGCTCTGTCCTTGTCAGACCAATTCCTTCCGCGCCGAATTTTATTGCGACTTCGGAATCCTTTGGGGTGTCTGCATTTGCCCTTACTTTCAGCTTTCTCTTTTCATCAGCCCATTTCATCAAAGTCTGGAAGTATCCTGAGATTTCCGGGTCTTTTACAGCTACCTGGCCAAGGTAAACATTTCCCTCAGAGCCGTCGAGGGTTATCCATTCAAGCTCATTTATTTTAGTTCCGCCTGCAGTAAAGGATTTTCCTCCCTCATTTATCATGATGTCGCTGCAACCTGCAACGCAGCATTTTCCCATGCCTCTTGCCACAACTGCCGCATGGCTCGTCATGCCCCCTCTTGCTGTTAAGATCCCCTGCGCCGCATTCATACCCTCGATGTCTTCTGGCGACGTTTCGGTCCTCACTAAAATCAGCTTGTGGCCGTCTTCAGCAAGGTCGTGGGCGCGCTCTGCTGTAAATACCACCTGTCCGACTGCCGCTCCAGGAGATGCAGGAAGACCCTTTCCGATTATTTTTGCCTTTTGCTTTGCAACGTGGTCGAGCTGCTTGTGGAGCAATTGGTTAAGCTGGTTGGGGTCAACGCGGAGCAACGCAGTATTCCTGTCTATCAATCCCTCTTTTTCCATTTCAACTGCAATCCTTATTGCTGCATGTGCTGTCCTTTTTCCTGTTCTTGTCTGGAGCATGTATAATTTCCCGTCCTCGATTGTAAACTCTATATCCTGCATGTCTTTATAGTGCGCTTCGAGCTTTTTGTAAATGGATTCAAGCTGCTTGTACGCTTCCGGCATCTCCTGCCTTAATTTTGAGATTGGCTCAGGAGTCCTTATGCCTGCAACCACATCCTCGCCCTGCGCATTAATCAGGAATTCGCCGTAGAATTTGTTTTCGCCTGTTGAAGGGTTTCTTGTAAATGCAACTCCGGTTGCAGAGGTATTGCCCATGTTGCCGAATACCATTGCCTGCACATTGACAGCAGTTCCGAGAAGGCCTTTAATGTCGTGAATCCTGCGGTAGGCAACTGCGCGCTTCCCCATCCAGGAATTGAAGACTGCGTCAATCGCCATTTTCAGCTGCTTTTTCGGATCGTCGGGGAACGGCATGCCGGCGTGTTTTTTGACCACCTTTTTGTATTCCTCCACAACCCTTTTCAAATCGGAAGCATCAAGCCCGGTGTCGTATTTTGCCCCTTTGTTTTCCTTGATTTTTGTCAGGACTTCTTCGAAGTGCCTGTGCTCGATGCCCATGACGACATCGCCGAACATGTTGATGAATCTCCTGTAGGAATCATAAGCGAATCTTTCATTTTTTGTCTTTTTGATTAAGCCCTTCACCGTTTCATCATTTAATCCCAGATTGAGAACGGTGTCCATCATGCCCGGCATTGAGACTTTTGCGCCGGAACGGACAGAAACTAAAAGTGGATTTTCACTGTCGCCAAAACTCTTTCCCATGTCTTTTTCCAGCCTCTCAAGATTTTTCCAGACATTGTCAAGGACTTCCCCGGGATAGGTTTTGCTGTTCCTGTTGTAAACATCGCACACTTCAGTGGTTATGGTGAATCCTGACGGGACGGGAATATCCAAAGATGTCATCTCAGCAAGATTTGCGCCCTTGCCGCCAAGCAAGTCCTTCATTCCCGCATTTCCTTCGTCAAAGTAATAGACGTACTTTTTCATTTTACGGCGTGGAAAAGGGGGTTGTTTATAAATGTTGAGAAGGTTAGAATCAGGAGGAATGGAATTAACTACTACGGCACTCCTGTTGGTATGGGTGATTGGAAAGAGGTAGAAGTTCAATTTAAGATTTACATTAAAAAACTCAGGGAAGAAATTGGGAATAAGCTTGGGCAGAGACCTTAAAACTGGCTAATGACTGCATTTCCCAAACAGTTAAGTTCGCAATCTTTGCGGCTTTGCTTAGTGAAATCTTTCCCGCAATGTAGTCGTCCTTTGCTTTTTTCTTCATAAAATCGCTGTATCCTAGCCCCATGTTTAAATGTTTCTTTTTGCCTCATCTATGGGATATATCAGGTTTCTATACATATCGAAACATTTATATATAGTATTAGATTATAATCGAAATATGATACAGAACAGGGAAGTAATCTACAGGGAGCTGATTGAGAATGCATTGAAGAGGAATTATTCTTCAACACAGCTTTTGCTCTCAAAGAAGTTTGGATTTTCACTAAGCACAGTTAACAATGCATTAAGGCCATTGGTTGAGATTGGGGCAATTTACAAGAAAGAAAGGGGATTTAAAATCATGGATGCAAAAAAACTCCTCCTCTACTGGGCATCCGTCAGGAGAATGTCAAGAGATGTGCTCTACAAAACAAATGTTGGGATGCCGGTCATGAATATTGAGTCCTCTTTGCCGCCATTGTGCACATTGACAGCATTCTCAGGATATAGGATAACATTTAACGACGCTCCTGCTGATTACTCTGAAGTTTATGTGTATTGCAAGGAAGAAACTATCGCAGAAGTCAGGAAGAGGTTTCCGCAAAAAAAGGGGAATGAAAATCTTATTGTGCTGGAGCCGGATAATTTCCTTGAAGGAAGAACTGCGCCCCTGTCCCAAATTTATGCTGACCTGTGGAACATAAAAGAGTGGTATTCAAAAGATTTCCTTGATGCGCTGGAAGGGAGGATGAAGCTGTGGTGACTGAGTTTTGGGACGAAGGCGTAACAGCAAAAAGCTACGGGCACCTTATAGCGCTTGCCAAAAAGTACAAGGTAGTGGTTATAGGCGGCTGGGCTGTCTACCTGTTTACCAGAATGCACAAGTCAAAGGATATTGACATAGTGGTGGACTATGATACTCTCCATGCGCTTAAGTCAGAATATAGTGTCGAGAAAAATGACAGGCTTAAGAAATATGAAATAAAAACAGGGGAATTTGACATTGACATCTATTTGCCTTCCTATTCCAAGCTTATTCTTCCAGTGGCAAGCATAATGAAAAATACGGCAAAGGTGAAAGGGTTCATATTGCCCCGGCCTGAAGCATTGCTGATTCTGAAACAGGGAGCCGAGATAGACAGGAGGGGCACGGTAAAAGGCAGAAAGGATGTGATTGACATCATGACGCTGCTCATATTCTCGGGTTTTGACATAAAAATCTACAGGAAGATTCTAAAGGAGGAAAAACTTGAGTTTTTGTCAAATGAAATTCTCAACGAGATTAAAGGTTTTGACAAGGATGACCTAAGGTATGTTGGAATGAACCTAAAGGAGTACTCCGACTGGAAAAAGGGTTTTTTGAAACTTTGGGGGTGAAAATGAGGTTTAGAACCAGTGCGGCTATTCAGAATACTTCTTCACCAATTCCATCGCCTTCTTGCCGTCAATCTTACCGCGGAATTTCTGCATTACAATTCCCATCAAAGCGCCCTGCGATGCGCCCTTGTTTTCATCGCAGATTTTCTTCATTTCTTTCTCTATGTCTTCGTGTGAGGCCTTTGCGTACCTGTCAATATTAAATTCGCCCTTGGCGTAATCCACAAGAACGTCAAACACAACTTCCTTGGATATTTTTCCGTCATTGAGATAGGAGAATATTTCCATGTATTCCTTATCCGCAAGCTTGCCTATTTCAATGTTGTATTTACGCTTTATTTCCTTGGGCGCGGACAATATTGTTTCAACAATAAATGCCGGCTTTACGTTTTTGTTCTTTTTTGCGATGGAGGCAAACAACGCGAGCTTTCCCGATTTTGCAAGGAGCTGCGCAAGGTCTTTCCTGATGCCAAATTCCTTTTCAACGTTTTCCGCGGATTCCGACAGAAGCTCCGGGGCTTCAACTTCCAGCATTTCTTTTGTAACCTGAATTGGGGGAACATCCGTTTCAGGATACATTCTTGCAGCGCCGGGCATCGGCCTCAGGAAGGATGTTGTGAAATCAGGCTCCGCCTTTCTTACCTCATTTTCTATTTTCTTTTTCTCACCGAGAAGCTTTTGCTGCCTTTCAACTTCGAACTCAACAACCTTCGGAATTGACCTTAGGTCCTGGAAGCCCTTGATTTCAGTCCTTGCGCCGCCCTTTATAGATATGTTAACATCCTGGCGTATTGTGCCAAGGCCGCGCTTCACATTTGGCACAGAGCGCAAAACCATTCCGATTACGGAGGCAGATTCCTTTGCATGCTCCGGATCAAAAATATCTGTTTCAGTTGCAATTTCAAGCAATGGAATTCCAAGCCTGTCAAGGCGGTATCTGGTGAAATCTTTTGCATCCCCGATTTTCTTAGCCGCCTCTTCCTCAAGGCACAAAGATGCTATTCTTACATTTCCCCTTGAGGTTTTGATGAAGCCGTTCCTGCCCACCAATGCAGTCCTCTGAAATGCCGATGTGTTTGAGCCGTCTATGACAATTTTCCTCATGAAATGTATTTCGTCCTCAACTTTGCAGTTCAGGAGCTTGGCAACTATAAGCGCAGTGCGCAGCGCATCCCTGTTTACTGCATGGGGCGGCTCTTCGTCAAACTCCACAAGGCATGTGTCCCCGGAATGTGATTCGTAAATGAATCCCTTGCCTTTTTTCATTTCGTACAACGCCGCAACGTCTATCTCGCCGGTTTCTCCTGCAGATGCCCTCAGAAAGCGCTCAAATCTTATGTTGGATTCTTTTGGGCTGTTTAATGTGGAACAATTGCAGAACAATTTTTTTCCTTCAAGCTGCTGGTGGATTTCAAGACCGCAGCGGAAGCCGAGTTGGTGGTAGTCTTTCATCCTATTCTTCTCTCAGATATTTCTCCCCTGAGATTTTCCGCCATCAGGGATGCTGCCTCTTTTTTCCCGTAATTCCCAAGAAGCCATGCCAGCTTGATGAATGCCGTTTCCGGGAGCATGTCCTCGCAGAATATAACCCCAGCCTGCCTCAGATTAACCGCAGTAGAATATACATGGGGATGTACCCTGCCGTAGATGCACTGGGATGCCATTGCCACTACCGTGCCTGAGCCGATGAGGTCTTTTATTGCATCCATCAAATCAGCATTATGCGGGGGATTGACCGGAGCGTGGCCCAAGCCTGTGCCCTCTATCACCAATCCCCTGTAGCCCTGATAGACATCAAACTGCTCCCTTTTCATATTGGTGTGTATTTTTATCAATGCTACCTTGTCTTCCATCTTGGGCTTTATCTGCCATTTATCCTGAGACCTTTTATAATACTCCTTGAGAAATTCTATCTTTCTTGTTTTGTAGCTTATTCTTGCAATGGGCGTGTCATTTATTGCTTTGAAAGCGTCCCTTCTTGAAGCGTGAAGCTTTCTTGTTTTTGCTGGCGGCAAAATAACGCAATTATCATCGTCCATGTTTTCATGCATGCAGATTGCAACTCCTGCAAAATCAGTTTTTGCGATGAATTCTGCCGCACAAATCAAGTTCATTGCAGCATCGGAAGAGCCCCTGTCAGAAGAGCGCTGGGCTCCGACTAAAATTACAGGTATTGGGATTTCGCAAATGAACGCAAGCGCCGCTGATGAATACCCCAAAGTATCAGTCCCGTGGGTGATGATTACGCCGTCAACATTTTTCTTTAGTTCCCCTTCAATTGCATGCGCCATTTTCTTGTAGTGGCCGAAATTCATATCCTCGGACCACATCTGCTCAATAAGCCGTGAGTCTATGTTTGCAATTTCCTTCAGCTCCGGAAACATTGCAACTATTTCTTCAGGGCTGAACCTCGCAATCACCGCGCCGGTTTCATAGTCCACCCTGGAAGCTATTGTGCCGCCCGTATGGAGTATGGTTATGCTCTTTTTTGACTTTTCCCTTGCAACAGGCTTTGCCTTATCTTCAGAAACAGCTAAATGCTTTTGCAGCAGTGAAACCTTCTTGATTCTGTTTTTTGATATTCCGATATTGTAGCCGGAATTGAGCTTGACGACAACTGGGCCTTCAGCGGGCATGAGTGTGCCTTCAACAACCTCGCTTGAAGTTTCAATCCGTACTTTGTCACCTGGCTCAGGCATGCTTCAAACTGATTCCCCTTTTTATATAAAGGTTTTGGAACCTTCATTTGTCCTCGAAATCTTGGGTTGGGTCCCAAAAATTCACAAGTTTCAGGCTTTCCAGCCAGTCTCTTTTCTTGTCCATTTTATCACCTCGGTTAAAATTTTTATATTTTTATAGATTATAGGTTTAAGCTATAATGGAATTTTTTTGTCAATGAGCAGGCTATCAACAACAAGAAATTACACATATCTTAATCGCTACGTCTGCCATAGGGGATGGTAAGACCGGCTAGTATTTAAACATTTCTATATTGCAGCGGCATTATGCTAAAGAAGGTTTTAAAACCCCGGCCTTTTCCAAGCCGTATGGCAAACAGATATTATTCATATAACCGGGGAATGCTTCCCCTTGGATGCAGGCATTGCGTCAAGGGCGAGAAGCTTGTGCTTTTTGTAACCGGAAAATGCCCCAGAAGGTGCTATTTCTGCCCTGTTTCCGACAAAAAGTCAGGTCAGGATTTGATGTTTGCAAATGAAAGGGTTGCAAAATCAGAGGATGATGTGCTTCTCGAGGCTGCGCTTATGAACGCAAAGGGGGCCGGAATTACGGGCGGGGACCCGCTTATGAAGATGGAGAGGACTGTTTCGCTGATAAAAATACTGAAGCGAAAATACACGAAGAAGTTCCATATCCATCTTTATACCTCGCTGAATTTAGCTTCAGGGGATGCGCTTAAGCGATTATACGACGCAGGACTGGATGAGATAAGATTTCATCTTGACCTGGATTCAGACAGATTATGGGGCAGAATCCTCACCGCAAGAAAATTCCCGTGGCATACCGGCGTTGAGATTCCATTAATTCCCGGAAAGGAAAGGGAAACCCGGGCTGCAGTTGACTTTATCCATGACAAGGCTGATTTTCTGAACCTGAATGAGCTGGAGGTTGCCGACAACAGGATGTCAAGGCTTCTGGGAATGGGATTTGCAACAAAGGACAGGCTGAGCTACGCAGTAAAGGGTTCACTTGAACTTGGATTACGGCTGATGGATTACGCCAAGAAAAAAGGCTACAGGATTAGGGTACATCTGTGCACTGCGAAATTAAAGGATGCAGTACAGCTTTCCAGGAGGATAAAAAGGGAATCGAAAGGGGCAAGAAGAAAGTTTGATATTGTTGACAGGGAGGGCATTTTGACAAGAGGAGCTTTGTATCTTAAGGAGCTTGCCCCGGGTTTTGACTACAGGAAAAAGCTGGAAAGCACCGACAAGGGCAAGTTTCTTGCAAAACTAAGGCCAAAACTGGGGATTATTAAGGAAAGACTGGAGTTAAAGGATTCAGAAGTGCATTTGGACGAAGCAAAGCCAAGGATTTTGTTATCATCAAGAAATGCAAAGAAATACAAAAAGGAGTTTTTCAGGCTCGGATTAATACCCGCGGTTGTAAAGGAATTCCCAACTGCGGACCAGCTTGAGGTTGAAGTTGAGTTTTTGTAAAGCAGAAAGACCAATCTTTTTAAGCCCGGATTAATGCCCCTTTTCCCATGCAAAAATACTTCATAATTGACTTTGACAGCACCCTGACGCAGGTTGAGGCTTTGGAGGAGCTGGCTGAGATTTCGCTGAAGGGAAGCCCGAAAAAAGAGGAAATTCTGAGGGAGATAAAGGAAATAACAAACTTAGGGATGGAGGGGAAGCTGCCAATAAAAGAGTCACTGAAAAGGCGAATCAAACTGCTCAATGCAAACAAGGATAACCTGGAGATGCTTGTCAGTGCGCTAAAGGGGAAGATTACGCCGTCATTCCTGCGAAACAGGGATTTCTTCAAAAACAATGAAAAGAATATCTTCATAATCTCATCCGGCTTCAGGGAATTTATCGTGCCTGTTGTAAAGGAGCTTGGGATTTCCGATGCGAATGTTTTTGCCAACACCTTCGTTTTTGACGCTAAAGGTAATATCACCGGATTTGACGAGGCAAACGTGCTTGCAGGGGAGAACGGAAAGGCCGAGCAGCTCAGGAGGCTTGGGCTGAAGGGAGAGATTTATGCCATTGGAGATGGTTATACTGACTACCAGCTGAAGGAAGCAGGATTAGTCACAAAGTTTTTTGCCTTTACTGAAAATGTGGAGAGGGAAGCGGCAACAGGCAATGCTGACCATATAATCCCCACTTTCGATGAATTTCTTTACATAAACAAGTCAATTTCATATCCGAAGAACAGGATTAAGGCTGTTTTATTGGAAAACATACACCCCGATGCGGTTTCCATATTCAGGGATGAAGGGTACAATGTTGAGGTGCTGCAGAAAGGCTTAAGCGAGGACGAGCTTGCTGAAGAAATAAGGGACGCATCCATATTATGCATAAGGTCGAAGACCGAAGTCACAAAAAAGGCGCTGGAAAATGCAAATCATCTCATTGCAATAGGGGCGTTCTGCATAGGCACAAACCAGATTGATGCGGAAAGCTGCTCGAGGAAAGGGATTGCGGTGTTCAACGCGCCCTACAGCAACACGAGAAGCGTTGTCGAGCTTGCCATCGGTGAGATTATACTGCTCATGAGGAATGCGTTTGACAAGAGCTCAAAACTCCATAACGGCGCATGGGAGAAGTCTGCGGAAAATTGCCATGAAATCAGGGGAAAGAAGCTCGGGATAATAGGGTATGGGAACATTGGGGCGCAGCTTTCGGTGCTTGCGGAATCGCTCGGCATGGAGGTTTATTATTATGACATTGCAGAAAAGCTTGTGTTGGGAAACGTTAAGAAGTGCTCCTCGATGCAGGAATTGCTGAAGAAATCAGACATTGTAACGGTGCATGTTGACGGCAGGAAAAGCAACGCAAATCTCATAGGCGAAAGGGAGTTCGAGGCCATGAAGGACGGAGTGATATTCCTCAACCTGAGCAGGGGATTTGTGGTTGACATAAAAGCGCTTGCAAGGCACATAAAGAACGGCAAGGTCAAGGGGGCTGCAATTGATGTCTTCCCGTACGAGCCGAAGAGCAACTCGGAGGAATTCGCGTCAGAGCTAAGGGGGCTTCCGAATGTAATCCTGACGCCGCACATAGGCGGAAGCACAGAAGAGGCTCAGAAAAACATAGGCGACTTTGTTGCGGGCAAGATAATAAGTTTCATCAACAACGGAGATACGGTTCTAAGCGTGAATTTCCCGAACATACAGCTGCCGGTGCTTACGGATGCCCACCGCCTTATTCACATACACGACAACGTTCCCGGCGTCCTGTCGCAGATTAACAGTATCCTGGCAAAGAACAATGCAAACATACTTGGGCAGTACCTGAAGACAAACGAGCAGATTGGGTATGTGATAACTGACGTGAGCAGGGAATATGAAAAAAATGTGGTGGACGAGCTGAAAAGGGTCAGCAACACCATAAAATTCAGGGTTTTGTACTAGATGAAAAAAATATTTTTCACTCCGGGGCCGACGCAGCTTTATGACTTTGTGCCAAAGTATATTGAGGAGGGCCTAAGCAAGTATATTTTCTCCATTTCCCACCGCGGGAAAGATTTTGAGGAAATATTCAGGAATGCTGTTTCTTCTATCAGGAAGTTGCTTAATGTTCCGGACAATTTCCATGTATTTTTTCTTGGCTCAGCAACCGAGGCAATGGAAAGGATTGTTGAGAACTGCGCCGAAAAACACAGCTTTCATTTCGTTAACGGGGCTTTCTCGGAGAGGTTTTTTCAGACTGCTGCCGAGCTGAAGAAAGAGCCTGAAAAAATTGTAGCTGAGGTAGGAAAGGGATTTGATTTTCCAAATATCAGGATTCCCACAAATACCGAGCTGATTTGTCTCACGCAGAACGAAACCAGCACGGGAGTTGCCGTTGGGTTGAACGAAATTTATGACATTAAGAGGAAAAATCCAGACAAGCTGGTTGCTGTTGACATTGTTTCTTCGTCTCCTTACGTGGATATTGATTATTCCCTAGTTGACTGCGCCTTTTTCTCGGTTCAGAAGGGGTTTGGAATGCCTGCCGGGTTGGGCGTAATAATCGCAAACGAAAAATGCATTGAAAAATCAAAAAAATTGATGGGAAAGGGATGCAATATCGGAAGTTACCACAGTTTTGTTTCTCTTCTAAAGTACGCGGAGAAAAACCAGACTCCCGAGACGCCAAATGTAATGGGGATTTATTTGTTGGGAAGAGTTTGTGATAAGCTGAGGGAGATTGGTATTGAAAAAATAAGAGAAGAAACTGAAAAAAAAGCGGAAATGATTTATGACTTCTTCGATAATCATCCAAAGTACAAACCCTTTGTGGAGGATAAAAGTTTGAGGTCAAAAACGGTAATTGCAATTAGCGTCCCAAACAGCGGTGAAATTATAAAGAGACTTTCCGAGCATGGGTTTATTGTAGGCTCCGGATACAGGGAATTCAGGGAGAAGCAGATTAGGATTGCGAATTTTCCTGCGCACAAGATTGAGGATATTAATGGTCTTCTTGGTACAATCTAGAATACAGGCTCAGTTTTGCAAAGCAAACATAATCTCTGGTGTCTTCATACTGTGCGTCGTGGAAATAGGGCCCATCCGAAACCTCGGCGGACCTGAAATCTTCAAACTTCCTAACTAAGTTTATGTAGGCCCTTAATGCCCTCAGATGGGATAGGTAAGATTCCCTCAAATCTTCATGCTCTTCCGGCTTAAACGAAAGCATATGCAAAACGCTAAGAAGGTCGCTTGTTATCCCCTTAAAATTTGACTTTCCGCTTGCCCTGCATTCTGCATGTATTCGCTTTACAAGGTTAGAATATCTTTCATTCGTTTTTTCAAGGTCGATTCGCATTTCTTGCCCTTCTTATTCTCTGATAATGCTGCCTTACCCTGTTAGCTGCCCCGCCTGCTAAACCCATCAGAAATCCTGTGCTTCTTGCTTCGTGAAGGTTAGTCCACTTGTTTGCAGCATAGGCATGAAATGTTCTATAGCCGTCCTGTACAGTATTAATTATGCTGTTGCTTCCCCGATACTCAACAATCTTGTCAGCCAAATCCCAGCCAACAACAGCAGCGACTGCAACCTGAATGAGGCTTCTCATTGCTTCGCTTTGCACAACTTGGTTGTTCTGCGCCTGCCTTCCAGCATAAATGCCTGCAACAACTGGAGCTGCCATTTCAACCATGGACTCCAGCTCAGAAGATTTAGCGCCGGCTATTTCGGCAGCAACCCTCATGCTGCCATACAGAATAGCTGTATTTGCAACAGCCCTTACCCTAGGATTATTTTGATAGGCATTTCTGCAGTATTCTGCTCCCCTTACTGCATAATCAACCCCGTGGGCAATTAATTCTAGTATTGGCATAAGGGCTGTAAAGGTAAGTTGGTATATAAATCTTTACATCAATAACCCCTAAAGAGTAGTCACATTATCTTGGATAATTTTAAAAGCATAGGCATTACAAAATCACATTATAAACTAAAAAGAGGCTGATAGCATGAAAACTACGTTGAACAAAACCCAGTTTGGGCTGGCGCTTGGAACATTGTTTGGTGCTTTGCACCTGCTTTGGGTTATCTCCGTTGGAGGAAAGATAGCGCAGGGCTTGGTAGATTACTGGCATGGCGTGCATTTCCTGACAGAGGTGCATACCATAGGCGCATTCAGCATTGGCCCTGCTATTATAGGGGTAATTATAGCATTTATCTCAGGCTATGTGCTTGGATGGGTCTTTGCAGCGCTTGTGAACTGGTACGGGAAGAAGGTTTAAGCCTATTTATCCAGAAACTCTTCGTGAAGGTCGTATGGATTCATTGATTCGAGGCTAAGGCAGGAGGGAGTCTTTCCGAGCAGTATGATGTTTGGCTTTTTCATGAAAGGGGTTAATCAGAATGGGTATAATAACATAATGTTAAAATAATAACAAATCTCCCTAGCCGAAGTAATTCGGCATTTCCTTTTCCATCTGCTTGGCTTTTGCGGCCGAGAAGTGGTCTCTTATCTCCTCGTATGTCTTTTCTATTTCCTTGTCTATCGACGGCCTTACCTTCTGTAGGGCAAGCTCAAAATGCTTCTTCTGGATTTCCTTTGCGTTGATGTTTTCCCTCAGCGCAATTATGGCTGCCTCCCTGCAGACAGACTCTATATCAGCTCCAACATACCCTTCGGACATTGCTGCAAGCTCCTTCAGGTCAATATTCCTGAGCGGCATATCTTTTGTATGGACCCTGAATATAATTTCCCTTGACTTTGAATCGGGAGCAGGCGTCAATATAATCCTGTCAAACCTTCCGGGGCGCAGCAATGCGGGGTCAACTATATCCGGGCGATTGGTTGCGGCAATTATTACAACATCGTGCATTTCCTCAAGGCCGTCTATTTCCGTCAACAGCTGGTTCACGACACGCTCCGTAACATGGGAGTCAGATGCTATGCCGCGCCTTGGAGCCAAAGCATCTATTTCGTCAAAGAAGACTATGCATGGTGATACCTGCCTTGCCTTCTTGAATACCTCTCTAACGGCTTTTTCCGATTCTCCGACCCATTTTGAGAGCAATTCAGGGCCTTTGACAAGAATGAAGTTTGCTTCAGATTCATTTGAAACTGCTTTTGCCAATAATGTTTTTCCTGTTCCGGGAGCCCCATACAATAAAATTCCCTTTGGAGGCCTAACCCCTAATCTCTTGAACGCACCTGGGTTTTTCAGGGGCCATTCAACCGCTTCCTTTAATTCCTGCTTGACATCGTTAAGCCCGCCAATATCATCCCATTTTATGTTTGGAATTTCAACAAGAACCTCGCGCAATGCCGATGGCCTTACAACCTTCAACGCCTCCATGAAATCCTTCTGGGTTATCTTGAGCTCCTCGAGCAATTCAGCGGGTATTGGCTCGTCTTCCTTGAGCTTAATCTCCTGAAGAATTCTTCTAAGCACAATCATTGCGGATTCCTTGGCCAACGATGAAAGGTCGGCACCCACAAAGCCGTGGGTGATGCCGGCAATGTCCTTTAAATTTACATCCTTTGCAAGGGGCATATTCCTCGTATGAATCTTCAAAATGCTCAGTCTCCCTTCCTTGTCCGGAACGCCTATCTCAATCTCGCGGTCGAATCTTCCGGGCCTCCTAAGCGCACCGTCAAGAATGTTGGGAACATTTGTGGCAGCTATTACAACAACTTTTCCCCTTGACTGAAGGCCGTCCATCAATGCAAGAAGCTGAGCAACCACACGGCGCTCAACTTCGCCTCTTGTGTCCTCGCGCTTTGAGGCAATTGCGTCTATTTCGTCTATGAATATTATTGAAGGCGCGTTCTTCTGGGCCTCCTCGAATTTTTTCCTTAAGTTTTCCTCACTCTGACCATAATATTTACTCATGATTTCAGGACCGTTTATCAGAAGGAAATGGGAGTTTGTTTCAGAAGACACTGCCTTTGCCAACAATGTTTTTCCTGTTCCCGGCGGGCCGTGCAGCAAAACCCCTTTCGGAGCTTCGATGCCGAGGCGCTCAAATATCTCAGGGTGCTTTAACGGAAGCTCCACCATTTCCCTTACCTTTTTTATCTCGTCTCTCAGTCCGCCAATGTCCTCATAGGAAACTTCGGGAACCTGGTCGTCCTTGATTTCTATGGCTTCCGGATTGAATATAACCTCTGTCTGGTTGGTTATTATCGCTGCGCCTTTGGGAGAGGTGTCAGAGACCACAAACTTTATGTCACCAAAACCAAATCCGACTAAGCTTTCATCAAACAGGTTAAATACATCGTCGAAGAACGGAGATTCTGCCATTGAAGTACGCCGCCTTTTTGCGCCTCCAAGTGATATGATGTCGCCCTTTAGCACTGCACGCCCCAAAAGACCCTGCCTGAACAACTCAGGCGATGCCCTTATCAATACCCCTTTTCTCGCAGGGGCAATTACAACACGCTTGCATTCCTTCACTTCAGCCTTTTTCAGTGTTACAACTTCGCCTATGCCTGTGCGGGCATTCTTCCTTATGATGCCATCCATTCTTATGATTCTAAGCCCGATGTCACCAGGATATGCGCGGTCTGCAATTGCAACCGTGGAGCGCTCGCCCTTTATGTCAACTATGTCGCCGGGATGAACGCCAATCTCGTTCATGACAGAAGAGTCCAGCCTAACTATGCCCTTGCTTACATCATCCTGTATGGCTTCTGCTACCTTTAGTTTTACGTCTTTGGTAACCATTTTCCCAGATTGGGAGACCGGAAGACACCTTTTAAAGGTTTCGAATTTTTAGAATTATTGGCTTAATCCTTTTTCCTTTATTAATTTTCCAATTTTTTTGATAATACTGTTATAAAAATCCAATATCTCCTTGGCCTCCCCAGTGCTAACAGTTTGACCATAATACTTTGAGCCGTTTCTTTTGTACCTGAACCTGTCAAGCGCTTCCAGCATTTGCGTGTCAAAATTGAATCTTGAGAGATGCGCAAACGAGGCCTGATGCGAATAAGATTTAAATCCCTCAACAGCCAAAATAGCGTCTGCAAAATCCCTAAGCGCGTCATAAACATTCTCGAAGACGATTTTTTGGTAATCCGATACAGACAGCGACTGTGAGTCCTTAAGCCTGCTATTCATATCCCTGACGAGTGATTTTGCTAAAGCCAAATCGGGCGCTGCCTTTTTTACTTCGCCAATTTCCAGGTAATAATTAAAAGGCTTCATAATCAAGGTAACCAAACAGTACAACCCCGTTTATTAGGTTGGTAAAGAGCTCTTTCGGAATCTTTCCGCTCTGAACCAGCAGGATATGAATGCCCCTATTTAATCTTTTCTCAAATATTTCTGTCTTAACCGAATATTTTTCGGAAGTTACTACCGCAATATCTATATCGCTTTTCAAGACATCCTCTCCTCGAGAGTAACTTCCAAAGAGTATTATGGCTTTTGGGTTGTAATTCTTTCTCAAAAAGTCTATTATCCCTGAATCATAAATCTTTTCCAGGTTATGCACCCTTTTTTTTGCGAGAAAATGCGGGTTTTCTAGGCTAGGCGTAATTTCAACAATATGCTTCTTAGCCTCCCTTCTGACCAAGCTTTCCTTTTCTAGCTCATTTAAGGCATTTAGAACGCTGTTGGGGTTGACGTGGATTTCCCTCGCAAGTTCCCTGATATAGAATTTTCTGGAGGGATTGTCAAAAATCTTTGAGATGATGTTTTGTTTTACACTCATTTTATACAATTGTATAATCATTTATACAACTGTATATTTAAATGTTTCTATTTCCCAAACGTGAACTACTACTGGTTTCGCTTCACCCAACACGCCAAGGGTTCTTGCGGAGCCTTACCCCAAAGATGCGTAATAAATCCCTTTGGTATGCTGACCATAGTACATAAGCCACTTGCCGCTTATTTTTGCCAATGTGGGATCACCTGGCGGATTTTCAGGAAACTGATTTAGGGGATTGCCATTCGTGGTATAATCAAAAACAGCGTCCCTGGAGAAAAGTCCATTCTTATAGGTTGTGTGATAAATCCCCTTATACGACCAGAAATAGAGGCGAAGAGAACCGTCGTCCCACTGGGTAAATTCGGCTCCGTCAAGCCAGCCTTTAAACTCATCATTTCTGCTGTCCAAAGCTATTCCCATTTCCTTAAAATCCAGGCCATCGGCTGAAGTTGCCCATAAAAAGAGATGTATCTCATTATTCGGCACTTTCTCAGGGTATTTTTCATTTATTGCGCCGGCATAAACCAATATATACCCATTTCCGCTCTTAATTACGGTTGGCGCAAGAACGCTGGATAGTTTTAATCCAGCACTGTTGGATGTGCCTATTCTGGCCCCGGACTCAGCTTTCCATGATAACCCATCACTAGAAATTGCACTCTTTATAACGCCATTGTTCTGAAAGTACATCCTGTATGCGCCATCCGGAAGTTTTATGACAGAAGGGAATGTTGCCCCGTCCATTCTTTCTCCATCTTCCTTATTCCAGTTTATGCCATCGCCAGACAAAGCTGAATAGACCTGCCCCCTGAATCCGGGCACTTCAGGCTCTTCTGAATAGTACATCCTATATTTGCCTCCACCAACATCAACAATATCTGCATCGGCATATTTTCCTGAGATTGCCACGCCTGCATTTTTCCAGACTGGAACATGCTCAACCGGCTCTTTCTCAGAATTTTCTTTGATTTCTTCCGGAGTTGCTTTTATTGGCTCTTCTGTGCGAACTGCTCCCTCTTCAATTGTTTCTCCCACAAAACTTTTTTCAGGTTTACCAGAACAGCCAATAATTAAAACAAATATAATGGCCAAAAAGATTATTTTCCTCATCAACCACTCCTTTTTTGGTTCAAAATGGAATGTTATTCCTTCGGCGCTTCTGGCCTTACCTTTGGCAAGGGTATTGGGGGAGGCAGGTTCACGTCCTGGCTCAGTATCAATGCCTGAATATTGCATTTCATAAGAACTGTGTTGAGTATTTCAGTCATGACATCTTTTGGAACTTTCTTGTCCTTCTTCCAGCTGTCAATTATTTCCTTCGAGCGCTTGGAATCCGACAGGAACAGCGAGGTGCCAGCAATGAGTATGCTTCCCACATCGGGTTCATACTTGGAAGTGAACTCGAAGGAGAATTTCAACGTAATCTGCTTTTCCTTGCCCAGTGTAACATCCTGCTGCTCGATGTTGGTAAGGGAAACGTTGTTGCTTATGTTGATCTTGCCTGTCTTTGCAATATCAGATTTTTTAACCTCAATCCTGTTGAAGCCGAAACCAACTACTGCCATCAAAACCACCTCTGGGCTTCAAGAACAGGGCCCTGTTTTATAAAACTTCCTACAGAAGCTTTTTATACCTGAAGTAGTTACTATAGAGTAATTAAACAAGTTGGGGGCATAAATGGATACGGAGGCTGAGAAAAGGCTGAAGGAAGGCATTCTCGAGAAGATTTCCAACCCTTCCCTAGATGCACAGGTGGAAGAAATTGCAAAGCTGTACATTGAGGTCTTTGAATCAGAGCTGGAAAAGGTAGATGGGTTCAATGCGTTCATGCAAAGCTACAGGATTGGCAAGATGAACGGACAGATTGATGGTGTTGAGGCCGGCACAAACTGCGCAAAGAGAAAGCTGAAAGCAGACATTGAGCCGCTCCTAGATGAATTGAAAAATGCCGCAAAAGGGGAAGAATCCCAGCATGACTTATGCTCACTTGCTGACAAGATAAGGGAGCAATTGACTTCAACCGGGGTGAATTATGATTTCGGGCCGGTTGAGAGGTATATCGAAACGCAGCTTCAGGAAGCGGTGAGAAAGAAGGCGCAGCCGCACATAAAAGCAAACGATATGCTCAGAATATATCAAGATATTTTTCCCGCGCAGCTCGATACTGCACGGAAACTTGTAAAAGGCGAGATGGCCATAAGTGAAAAAGAGGGCGATATTTACAACATAGGGAGGGCCAACGGGGGGCTTTTGGGAATAACACTGGGAAAGAACACAGGCAAAGATTACAGCACGATTTCATATTTTATTAGCGATATTCACGAAATTGCAAAAAAGATGCATCAGCGACAGGTGATTTTTGGCATTGAAAACCGGATAAAGGGCGTTTTTACAAAGGCTTAAAAGTTATGTTGTTCCCTGAGTTCTTATGAAATACAAGCTCGTGTGCTTCGATGTTGACGGAACGCTGATAGACGGAGTTGAGTTCAGCTGGACGCATCTCCATGATTACTTCAATGTGGACATGAAGCGCAGGGAGAACGCAAGGGGAAAATTCTTCTCCGGGAAAATAACCTATCTCGAATGGGCACTGCACGACATAGGGATGTGGATGGAGAAGGGAGCGACAAAAAAGGAATTTCTGGAAGCGATTTCCGTTTTTTCATTAATGCCCGGCGCAAGGGAAACTTTAACTGAGCTGAAGAAGAAAGGGGTAAAGCTTGCAGTTATATCCGGCTCGCTGGATTTCATACTGGAGAAGTTCATTCCGGATTACAGGGAGATTTTTGACGAGGTTTTCATAAGCAAACTCATTTTCGGGAAAGACGGGAAGATAAAAGAGGTAATTGCAACACAGTACGACCAGAAGCAGAAGGCAGAGGCATTGAGGATTGTTGCTGAGAAATACGGCTTTTCCCTGAAGGAGTGCGCATTTGTCGGAGACCACCACAACGACGTTGAGATAATGAAGATTGTTGGAAAGGGAATTGCTTTTAACTGCAAATCCGATGAATTGAGGAAAATTGCAGATGTTGTTGTTGAGAGAAAGGATTTGAGGGAAGTGCTGGGGCATTTGGGCTGATGGGTTCGCAAAGATTTAAATGCAACCCCCATTGAAAAAGGCAAGGGATGACAAACAAAATCATAAAAACTATTCAAATTATAAGGGATGCAATTCTTGTTCTCTTTTGCACCCTCGCAGTTTTTGTAATACCAACCACTACAAAAGGTGCACCTATGGGGGATGCTCAAACAATGGTAGTTATCCTGTTTGGAGCCATAGCCTTTCTTCTGCTTTTGGATTTAATCTTTGCCGTAATCAGGAAAGCATTTTGGTTTCAGAAAACAATTAACGGCTTAACACTCATCCCCATGTTTATTATAACTGGATTTGGGATTGGCGGGGGAAACATAGCGGTGATTGTCATTGGGTCGCTGTTTATGTTGCTTAGCATTGTAATGCTAATCGGAGTTAAAAAACAGTAAGTGTTTTAAACCCAGCTTCGCTACCCTTCAATCATGGAAATAGCAGATTTTTAGTTTATGGGCGTCTTAGTCGATGTGCATTGCCACCTGGATTTATGTGAAAACATTCCTGAGGCTGTGAAGAGGGCAAAGGAAGCAGGAGTATGCTCCATAATTGCAAACGGGACGAATTCTGAAAGCAACAGGAAAGTGCTGGAGCTGGCAAAAGAATATGATGCTGTGAAGGCTGCGCTTGGGATATATCCGCTTGAGGCGCTGGAATTAAATGGGGGGGAGTTTGACGGCATTCTGAGATTTATCGAAGCGCACAAAAAAGACATTGCAGCAATCGGAGAAGTCGGGATAGACAACCACCATGTGAAAGGGAAGGTGGAGGAGCAGAAAAAGCAGTTCATCAAAATCATCGAGCTATCGGAGAGTATTAGAAAGCCCATGATTGTCCACAGCAGGAAAGCGGAAGCTGATGTGCTTGACCTTCTGGAAAGCTCCAATGTGAAGAAGGCTGTAATGCACTGCTTCGGAGGAAATATGAAGCTGGTGAAGCGTGCTGAGGATTTGGGGCATTATTTTTCCATTCCGACAAATATTGTTTCGCTAAAGCATTTTCAGGAGGTTGTGCAGCGCGTTCAGATGGACAGGATTCTGACCGAGACGGATGCCCCATGGCTTTCTCCCTTCAAAGACAGGAAGAACGAGCCTGCCTTTATAGTTGAGAGCATAAAGAAGATTGCAGAGGTCAAAGGCATAACGCAGGAAGAGGCCGGGAAGATTATATTCATGAACTATCAGAGAGTTTTCTAGCGCTTCTTTACCCTAATGCCGCAATTTTTGCTCAGCCACCAAGCCACATGACCAGTGAATGTCAGGATTTTCAAGATAGTGATGCTCTGTGGCCTGTACACTATTGTGCCATAGAAATTCCGCTTCATCTCGGCTGTACGATAGCGCGGAGCCTTTACCGCGCCTTCCTGAGGCTTGTACCCTGAATGGTAATCCGGGGGAATTACCTGGAAATATACTGATGGTATTGGCGCTCTTTGAATGGTTGTAGGTTCCGGATAGAAATAAGCCCTATCTGCCTTGTCTTCGGGTTCAGCAGCTTTGACTTCAACTTCACTTGAGGCATCCTCCAATGTTCCGGGAGCATCCCTTTTGGCAGCTTCAACCGCGGAGGATATTTCATCATCAGCCAATTTGCCTATGTTGGATGCAGCATGCATTGAACCCCCTTCAGAAGTCATTTCAGCGTACAATATTGCCTGCAGTCCGTCTGGAATGCCGTAGCTTGCCGCGGCTTGGTTTATCGCTCCGTTCATATCTATGGGCATACCCGGTCACTTTTTTAAAAGTTTTGGAAATTTTGCTTTGAAATGCAGTTATAACGCAGAACATAAGTTATTGATATAATCAGGCTTCATTTAAGACAACGGATGTTTGTGTTTTTTCCACACCCTTAACATTGCGCAGGTATTTTGTGACAAACTCATCCAGGTGCTCAATGTCGCTAAATCTGACTTTAACAACAATATCGCTGGAGCCTGTAATGATTGCCGTTTCTTCGACATTGGGGTGACCTTTCAACTTTTTTATCAGGTCGTACTGAGTTGTTTTTTGCTGCTGCAGTAGTTTGTAATCAACAGCAATCAAAACATATGCAGCAATTGGCTTGCCGATTTTTTTATTGTCCAACAAAACGGTGTATTCCCTGATGACTCCGGATTTTTCCAGTTTTTTTATACGGTGGTGTATGGTGGTAATTGGAATTTTCGTGATTCTGGATATTTTTTGGGTGGATAAATTACTGCTGTGTTTCAAAACTTCCAGTATCATCCAATCTTTTTTATCAAGCATGTGGAATGAATATTCCATTTTTTATTTAAATCTTTCTATTTCTTGCAATATTTTCTAGATTTATAGCAAATGGCTTATAAACATAATTGAATTTCCGGAAAGCATGGGGCTGAAAATATTTGCTACGGGGGGTACTTTTGATAAGGTTTACAATCCCCTGACTGAAGAGCTTGAATTTACCGAAACGCATATTCCGGAAATTCTTAAACTTGGAAGATATAGAAACAGCGTAGATGTGGAAACCCTCATGTTGAAAGACAGCCTCCATATGGATTGCACAGACAGGGGATACATTCTAAGCAGGTGTCAGAGCAGCTTAGAAGACGGGATAGTGATAACTCATGGGACGGGCACCATGGTAGAAACTGCGAAAGTCCTTGGAGAGAACAGACAAAGTTTGGACGGCAAAACAATAGTATTAACCGGGGCGATGGTGCCTTACAGTGTTAAGGATTCTGATGCCCTGTTCAACTTCGCATTTGCATATTGTGCTGCGCAATTATTGCCTGGTGGAGTGTATATAGCGATGAATGGCAGAAATTTTGATTGGGATAATATCCGGAAAAATACTGAAACTGGAGAATTTGAAGAAATAAGGTAAAGTTGAGCAAGAGTTTATTCATCCGGATGTTTGTCATCAACTTCACGGCCGCATCATAAGCAATCTTTTTATACTTATGATGTGGGGAAGGGGTATGCAAAAAAGACTTAAGATTGCTTTCTTTGAGCTTGAGCAATGGGAGAAGGAATATTTCTCAAAGAATCTTGACCATGACTTAAGGTTTATAGACCATTACCTCTGCAAGGATAACTTGAATGAGGTTAAAGATGCAGATGCAATAGGCATTTTCATATATTCAGTTATCACTAAAAAGATTCTGGACAAACTGCCGAAGCTGAAGCTCATAGTAACGCTGTCCACCGGATTTGACCACATCGACCTGAAGGAATGCAAAAAAAGGAAGATAACAGTGTGCAACGTACCGTCATACGGCGAGAATACAGTTGCAGAGCATACCTTTGCGCTAATCCTTAACCTAACGAGGAAGATTCACAAGGCATACGACAGGACAGTAAAAGGTGATTTTTCCCTTGACGGACTTAGGGGGACGGATTTGCAGGGAAAGACCATTGGCGTAATAGGCGCAGGCCACATAGGGGAGCACGCAATAAGGATTGCAAAGGGGTTTGAGATGAAGGTCATTGCATACTGCAGGACAAGGAATATTAAACTGGCAAAAAGGTTGGGGTTCAAGTATGTGGAGCTTGACTATTTGCTGAAGAATTCAGACATCATAACACTGCATGTTCCGGAAACAAGGGAAACGCACCACATGATTGATAGGAAGGCAATATCCAGCATGAAAAAGGGCGTGCTTATAATAAACACCGCAAGGGGGAGCATAATCGACACGTCTGCGCTGCTTGAAGGCCTTCAATCTGGAAAGGTTGGGGGTGCTGGGCTTGATGTTATCGAGGGGGAATGCTTCATCAGGGAGGAAAAGCAGATGCTTTCGAGGCACTTCATGAAGGAATGCGACCTGAAGACCGTGCTGCAGGACCACATACTTCTGAAGCAGGACAATGTGATAATAACGCCGCACAACGCGTTCAACAGCTGGGAGGCATTGCACAGGATTCTTGACACAACCATATCCAGCATCAAATCATTTCTCAGGGGAAAACCGGCTAATGTTGTAAAGGCATAAAAACAGGGCAGGTTTACCATAACCCAGATGAAAAAGGCAGTGTTGTTTGAGAGGACGGAAGGGAAAGAGGTAAGATGCCTTGCGTGCTGCCATTACTGCAGGATAAAAGACGGCAATAAAGGAATCTGCGGCGTGAGGAAGAATATCAACGGAATTTTGTACCTCATGGTTTACGGGAAGCCCATATCCATCGCAGTAGACCCCGTGGAAAAGAAGCCGCTGTTCCATTTTCTTCCGGGCACAAAGATACTTTCCTTCGGCACAGTTGGATGCAACTTCAAGTGCGAGTTCTGCCAGAACTGGGACATTTCGCAGGAAAGGGAGGATTACGGAAGCAATGACATGGCTCCGGATGAAATAGTGAAGCTGGCAAAGGAAAAGAATACTGGGTCTATTGCATTTACATATAACGAGCCCACAATATTCGTGGAATATGCGCATGACATCGCAAAACTCGCAAAAAAGCAGGGAATAAAGAGCGTTTTTGTGAGCAACGGCTATGAATCAAAAGAGTCATTGGAGTATATTTCAAAATACCTCGATGCGATCAACATAGACCTGAAATCCTTTAACGAAAAATTTTACCTCAAGGTGTGCAAGGCGCAGCTTAAGCATGTACTCAGCACAATAAAACTGGCACACAAGCTTGGAATATGGGTTGAAGTAACTACACTTTTGATTCCGGACATGAATGACTCTGATGGGGATACAAGGCAGATAGCAGATTTCATTGCCTCGGTAAGCAGCACAATACCCTGGCATGTTACTGCATTTCATCCGGACTACAAGATGGAAGATACCCATGCAACAACTAAGAAGTCATTGCTTCGCGCGTATAAAACTGGAAAAAAGGCAGGCTTAAAATATGTGTATACGGGCAATATAGATTTAGACGGGCATGAAACTACATACTGCCCGAAATGCGGCAAAGAATTGATAAAGAGGGAATTCATGTCTGTAACATTGAACGATATGAAAGACGGAAAATGCAGCAAATGCAAAACGGGGATTGAGGGAATTTGGAAATAAGGAATATGGCAGCCGCGGGTTCATTTTATCCGGACGACAGCAAGGCGCTGAAAGGGGATATTGAAAGGTATCTCAGAAAGGCGAAGAATGTTCCGGTGAGCAACCTAAAGGCGTTGGTTGTGCCCCATGCAGGCTATGTGTATTCCGGAATTGTTGCTGCAGCAGGATACAACCTGATAAGGCAGCTGCCTAAGAAGCACTACAAGGTAATTTTAATCGGGCCTTCGCATTACTCTGCGTTTTATGGAATTTCTGCGTCCAAGGCGGATTATTGGGAAACACCATTGGGAAAAATCAGGGTGACAAAGTCAGAATTCGAAGAAGTTGAGTTTTCCCACCTGCAGGAGCACTGCCTTGAGGTTCAGCTGCCCTTCCTACAGATTACGCTTAAGGACTTTGAGATTTTGCCGCTGCTTTTGGGCGAGGCAGACCCCGAAGAAACTGCGGAAGAGCTGAACGGGCTCATTGATAAGGATACCATAGTCATAGCAAGCTCTGATTTAAGCCACTACCACGAATACAGCAAGGCTGTTGCGATTGACAGCATAATGAACGATGCCGTGCCAAAGGGCGATATTTTAAAGGCAAAGAGAAGCGAAGCATGCGGCATAATTCCAATACTTACGCTGATGCACATGGCAAAGCTAAATAAATGGCATGCAAAATTCATAGATTACAAAAACTCGGGGGATGTTACAGGAGACAAAAAGGGGGTTGTGGGGTATGGGTGCTATGCGTTTTACGGAAAAGAAGTTTCTTATTGAGGTTGCAAGGAATGCTATCCGCGCAAAGCTGGAGAACAAGGGGCTTAATCTAGGCGACATTCCTGAAAGGCTCAGGGAAATTGGAGCTTCTTTTGTGACGCTGCACAAGGATGGTGAGCTTAGGGGCTGTATTGGCACTTTAATTGCGCATAGTCCTTTGTATGAGGATGTCGCCTCAAATGCCGTAAATGCAGCATTCCACGACCCGAGATTCCCTGCAGTAACCATGGACGAATTGGACAGCATAAACATGGAGATATCTGTGCTATGCAGTCCGAAAGAGATTCATTACAAGGATGCCGAAGGGCTTCTGGCAAGGATGAAGAAGGAATACGGCATAATCATAAAGAAGGGGCGCAATACGGCAACATTTTTGCCGCAGGTTTGGGAAGAACTAAAGGACAAGAAGGAATTTCTGTCAGAGCTGTGCATGAAGGCAGGTCTTTCGCCAACGGAATGGCAGAAAAAGGGCCTAAGAGTGTATTATTATACTGTTGATGTGGTTCCGGAAAATATTTGATTTTTCTTGGGGAAAGTATATAAAAATTGGGGAGCACCAAGTTGTTGAAGACCTGAGCAGGGGCGTAACTCCGGAAATCCTGCGGAATTCTGTTGTTAAGTTATAATAAGCCGGAACTCTTGCAGCAATCTTCTCAAATGAACTATGCGGAATTACTCAAAGAGAAGCTTAAAGAGTTTGGGAAGGATAGTGTCATCATTACGGCACACGCTCAGGAGCAGGCAACCTTCAGGCAGATTGACATAGGGGAAATCAAGGAAAACATTATAAATCCGCGGCGCTTAGCCTTTGCAGGTAAGCAGGAACCTGAAAAAGAGGGGGAAGAAAAATACGACTGCTACTTTGGCTATAGCAAGACGCAGTGCCATAGGTATATACTGGTGATTAACGAAAAGTGCATTGTTTGCACCGTAATAAAGATAAACCGAAGGTGGCAGCATATTGTTGAAAGGGATGCAAAAGTTTAATTTTAGCTACGATAAGGAAAGGGATGATTTGTTTTTGTATAGTCCAGCATCTAAATCCAAGGGGAGCGTGGAATTAGGGGATTTGATTCTTGACTTTAACGGCAAGAAAGAGATGGTTGGAATGCAGATAATGAAAGCTTCCAAGTTCATCAGGGACCTTGTGGAAAAGGAAGATTCTGCTGCTATCAGACAGATATTGGCTAGTTTGCAGGAATGCAGGGTGGATGTTAAAGTGAAGAATAACTTTTTGGTTATAAGATTGCACCTGGTAAACAAGACTAAAGAGATATCAACCGTTCTTTCTGTGCCGGACATAAGGGAAACCAGCCCTGCCCTTGCTTATGTTTGATTAGTCCGGAAATCCTGCGGAATTTTTACGGAAGGCTTTATTAACGTTAATTGTCTTCTGCCATATCCTATGGGGATTACAAAGGAGAATCTGAATGGACCAAAGCGAAAGGCTTAAATACCAGATGGTATCTATAGATACCATGAATACCCAAATAAATCTCAGGCTGCCTCCAACTCTTGCATCATCAGCGAAAGCGTATGCTCGAAGATATGGATACGGCACAGTTCAGGATTTCATCAAGGAGACTGTGAGGGAGAAGCTGTTCGGGCCAGGGATTTCAAAAAAAGAGCTGGCACTTGTAAAAAAGCTAGGTGAAGCAAGCGACATTAATAATCTCTACGGGAGTGAAGAGGCGTTATTCCAAAAGCTAAGGAGAAAAAAAGATGGAATACACCTTAAAGCCGTCTGAATTCTTTCTTGGGCAGGTGGGCGAATTAAGCGATGATTCCGCCAGGCTTATTGAAGAGAAGCTTAGGCTTGCAAAGATTAATCCTTTCAGGAATAAGAGAATTGAAGGCTATAATCTGTTCTTGTTCAGGATTCGATTTGAGGAAGAGCACAGAGAAAAGAGAGTTATCTATCTTGTTGACAAGCCCTACATCAAAGTGCTTTGCATCCTTGACAGGGGCAAAGAGTACAAAGACCTTAAGAAATATCTCAAAAAGCTCGGGTATTAGCCTATATGGATTATTAGTCCGGAAATCTTCCGGTTTTTTTGGGGAAACGCTTATTAAAGAATTTTGCTCTCCAGTTTGCATGGAAAAAGTGCCTTACATTGGGGAGCCCCGACACGGAAGCGGCCTGAAGAAATGCCTGATTGTTCTGGGAGGGGTAGCAGTGATTGCCGCATCCACGCTGGCGTATCATGATGTAAGGAAAGGATATGACGCTTCAAAGCAAGATGGCTCGGTTATTGTAAAGGAGATTCATGAATTAAGAGAAAAAAGCCTTGATGAAAGGGTAAAATCAACACTGGAAGATCTTTCAGGACATCCTGAGGACATGAGCAGGAACTATCCGCTGCTGGCAGACGCTGTTGAAGCAGGATTAGCCGGCCGTCAGGATTATGCCGAAAGGCTTGCAAGGTCGTCATTAAGCTCTCTTGATGGAAAGACAGTCGCGCAGGAAACTTACGATGCAATTTCAAAGTCGGTAGAGCAAAGACTGGGGGAAAGTCCTGAGACTGCAAACAAGCTAATTGCTGAATCGCTGGCTGCACTGAAACATGGCGAAAATAAGGTGGACAAGGATGCATATATGGCCATGTTTGGGGTGATAATGGAAAGGGCTGAAGAAAATCCTGAACTGATGGATTTCTTTGGAGAGAATGCTGTCAATTACATGGAAAAAAAGTTCCAGGAAAAATACCTTGGAAAGCTTGGAATCAAGCTGCGCGAGGGTGCTGAAAAACTCAAGGAGAGGGGCAAGGAAGCCCTTGACGCATTAACCAAGCCCAGGGAGGAAAAATAAAATGTGCTGGACATACGTCAAGAGATTCATATTTTACGGGGGAATTGCAACCATCATAACTGCACCAGTTGCCTACAAGTGGGGCTACAGCAACGGAAAGCTGGAATGCAAGGTGGAGCAGGTTACAGAGTCGCGCCTTGAGAAGGTCGGAGAGCAGCAATTCAGGATTACAAACCCGGATGACAATTTAAGGTATATAATTGATTTCAAGGCCCAGAAACTTACTCCGGCTTCAACAGAAAAAAGGCTTGAGGAAATATTTGCAAAATGAGGCAGGTGAAAAAATGGAAGACCCAATAATAAAAAGGCTGAAAGAAGAAGGAAGAATTGGAGTTAAAGTTTCATCAGTGCGTGTTGGCCCTAATTTTGATACTGAAAGAAAGAGCGGAAGCCTGCAGAGGCTTTACCGGGCCGGCAACCCAATAATAACCATGCATCCTGAGCAGGTGAATACCGGAAGGCCCGAGCTTAGAGACCTTGAGCAGGCAGTTGGAAAGGTAAACCATGGCCAAAAGCAGCTTGAGGTCATTAAAAAACTGGAAAGTTCAGAGCTGTACAAGTTCGGGATGGAGGTTTACGATGGGATTTTAGGGCTATTTGGGATGAGGCCAAGCAGATATGAGGATGTTTATGCGCTTCTTGAGCACCAGCAGCAAAACATCAGGCAGCTTAACTTCCTTTTGGCAGACATGTTACGCTCCTATGATGAGAATGTAAAAACCACGAGACAAGACCTTGACGGCCTGCTCCTGACAACACAAAAAGAGATTGAGCGAAGCAAAGCCCTGAAGCAGGATGAGATTCCGCCTGAATTGGTAAGGTACGATGAGGCAGTCAATTCTTTCAAGGGGGCAGACATATACAAAAATCCGCATGAATACTTCAGGGCGCTTCAGGAAGTCATAGACTCGAAGAGGTCGAGCAGGCAGAAAAGATTTGAGTTTATCACTGCTGCCATGGGGCATGAACACCATTCTTTGCAGATTGACAAGCTGATGATGCAGGAAGAACTGTTTGAAACTATGCTTTACAGAATCATGGAGATGGCCTTCAAGACTGAGCTTTACCAGGAAACCATAGACAGGGACCTGCCTATCTGGAGGTCAACAAGGGATTTATTTGAGGCTACCAAAGCCGTAAGCGGCTCCATGCTTATCCTTGAAGGTTATACAAAAGACTTGAACAGCATCTTCACGAAAGCAGTTGGCGAAATAGTCGGGATGGCTGATAACCATCAGGGGGCAAGGCTTATGGAGGGCACGAACCAGGATTTGAGAAGGCTGATTACTGACGTGAATGCAAGCTTCTATAGGGATGTGTCGAGTTATGATTTCACTCCCAAAAAGGAATAGAGGCTTTGCAGGATTTATCAGAAAGGTTTCAAAGAATCCAGCACTGGACCTTGACAGGCAAGTAATTCAGGCATTGAAATCACAGCCAAGGCCAAAGTTTCACCCTGACAACGTCGTTAGATACTTAAAAGAGCAGCATCAAAAACGACTCGAGCCGTTGCTGGATGTAAGAGAGATAGGGGAGTATGACCTTATTGTCAATGACGGGAGCATGCAAAACCCCTTCACAATAAGCCCGTATCTTGTAACAATAATTAGGAAATATACTGCTGACAGCAGTAATGAAGAGGAAAAGGCCAGAATGATTTTTCTTTGGATTGAGCAGAACATACATTACGGCAAGCAAAACCATGGCTACAAGAACTCCAAGGAGACTTTGGCCACGCGGGAGGGTGTTTGCGGCGAGATGGCTTTCCTGTACATCACCATGGCCAGGTGCTGCTCGCTGAAAGCAGCCTATGCAAGCGTGAGCGCTGATTACACTGGAAAAAAGGTGTACCACGGATGCGCTGCAGTTTATGTTCCAAGGCTTGTTCTGGCTGACCCCGCGTACCATGCCTGGGATATAAACCACAAAAGGTATGAAATACTAAGCGATAGGGCGGTGCTTGATAATTTTAGCAAGTGGAGGTCATCCTAATGACTAATGAGATTGACAAAAATTTCCTGAATAATTTCCGGCAATGCGGAGAGCCTTTTGCAGTAATAAACAGCAGGATTTATACGTTGAGCAGGCCAAAGGGCCACTATAGGAATGCCCTGCATATAATGGACAAGGCATACCCGCTGGATGAGTCCGAGGAAGTCTTTCGTCTGGAGAACAGCCTTTTTTTGAGGCATGCCAGGGGAATAGAGAGTGTAATGTCTGACTACATCAAAAGAAATTTCTCGGACAAGTTCGAGTCCTCAAGGGCTGAAGTCATGAGCATGAACAATTTCTATGAGTCGATGCAGGATGGTTCCATTGAGACATTTATCAGGGTTGATGTATTCAATGCATATAACTTATCTAGCAGGGAAATAGAAACCGGGAAAGTCAGCATAGACCTTCCGAACTGGAATGTCAGGGCAACACAACCCTCGATAAACGACCTTGTTTCAAAAGACGACTCGCTCGGAAGCTTGGCAAAGAGGCCCGGATTTCTTTCCATGGCAAACAGATGCTACCTTTTGCTTAATAACGGCACGCAAGACGGAAGCAGAGACTATGTGTCATTTGAAGGGAGCATTCTAGGCATTAAGCCGTGGATGAGGCTTGAGGAGCTTTGCGAGCAGTATACGAGCGCCATTTCAGAAAGAATACAAAAAAAGGCAGGCGAGCATGCCCAAGTTTTTGGCAAGGCGCTGGAAGAGATTGCGGAGAAAAAAAGGCAAATCAGCAATGCAGTAAACTCTTTTAATGCTGGTTCTGTGCAAGGCGACAGGTGGGGAGAGATAGGGTTTAGAAAGATAAGGGAAAATGAGTATCAGGTCAGCCTTGACATAATGCCCTACATAATTGAGAAGCAGGATAGGTATTTTTTCTTTGACGGTGTTAAGATAGGGATTGTGATTACTGCCGTAAACAACGGCATAATGATTGATGGGCCTCCAAAAGTCCTGAATATGCCTTACAGGCATCCTTTTGTGCATGACGGCGGAATCATGTGCTGGGGGGAATTTAAGTGGGAAACCAAATTGCATTTTAACCAATTCTACGAACTTTCACACCGAAAGGCAGTGGCAAAGATGGTTGCATATGTTCTACTGAAAGGCAAGCTGAACCTTGAGAGCGGGCATGTTGGCAGACCAATAAGTGAGTTAGGGGATTTGGGTTGCCAGATTGCGGATAACAGGGCGGCAGCAGAGAGACATGCACTATCACGTGGGATTCCGAAAGGCAGAATCATAGATAACGACTAAACATCTCCGGAAATCTTCCGGTTTTTTAGGGGAAACACTTATTAAGGAATTTTGATTAAAAGTATCCAACCAAAATGGGGGGATAAACATGGGAAAACGAGTTTATGTAACCTTCAACAGCCCTAAGTTTAATGACACTGGTGGAGAAGATGGAGTGACAAATCTTGTAAAGGGGTTAGGAGACGGTTACTTAAAGAAACCATTTGCGGAACTACTGCAGAAAATGGCGGACGGCAAGGCTGACGAATTTAATGAAGCATACAGCAACCTGGAGATGGTGGCTGCAGACGATTTAAGTGAATATATAAGAGCAGCAAACGCTAATCCCAAAGATGTACAGTTTTTTGCCATGTCAAACCAGCAGCCGCCTGAAAAAATACGTTTCAGGCTTGATGATAGAGTATCTGATTACAATGACAGGATACTGGCTCCTGAAATTATAACTCTGCCAGATGGGGGGAAACAAGAGATTTACAAAATGGCGTTGGGTGTTGCCGACAATACCGTTGGCGGGACAAGAATACATTAACTGGTGTTTAAATGTCCTACAGAGACAGCAGGAACATTTTGGTATGGGGGGAGGAGTGCCAAAGCAGGCTTCAGGAAACAAGTGTTGTTACAGTTGGTTCCGACCTGCTTGCCCAGATGGTCCTTTCAGGATTGGCAGGATTGGGAATAGGCCACATTTATTTCATAGACAACGACTTCGTTGACAGAAGAGAACCGGATTTTCTGCTAAACCATTCGTTTGAAAAGATTGGGCAAAAAAAGGTGCGGCACATTGAGGACACGCTAAAGAAAATAAAGACTCCCAAGCAGGATGAGGAGATTACAGGGACATTTTCCAAGTTCTCGGAAGCATTCCTGCTGGATTACAGCCCCAATATAGTAGTTGAATGCACCAATGACCCAATTTCAAAGGAAAAGGCTCTTGCATATACTATAAAATATGGTACCCCGTTTATTTCCGCATCTGCAAGCAGAAGCAAATCAGCAGTTTCCATATACATGCCTCCAAAGAGGGGGAAAATAAGGCTGCCATCAGAGTTGCCGAATCTTGACGCATTGCTTATGAAGGAATTTGAAGGGACCAAACAAGGTGGGTTTACAAGCGGGGTAATTGCAAGCATAGCTTTGGAGGAAATCAGGAAGCTGAGATTCAGATATGATGACAAAGACAGAAATCTTCCAAATAACTCAAGGATGGTGTACAACATATTTTCAGAGTCGCGGAAAGGCATGGAAGCATCCGGGAACATGCCACTGTATTTCAAAGACCGGAGTGCGCTGGTTGTGGGGGCCGGAGGAATAGGAACCTTTGTGGCGCTTAGCCTTGCATTGCAGGGATTTGGAAGAATAGATGTTATAGACATGGACGTAATTGAAGGGCATAACCTGAACAGACAGATACTGTTCTATGAGCATGTTGGGGAGAAGAAGGCGGAGACCATCAGCAAGAGGGTAAGGGAGATTAACCCAGACATAAAATCCGATGCTATTCTCGGCAAGGTTGGAAGGGTAGAAAAGGAGCTTCCGTGGCTGAAGGAGGTTTACGATGCAGACAGAAGGTTATGGGGGCAGGAAGACCCAAAGACAAGAAAGGATAACTCATTCCCGGATTTTTCGGGATTTTTGAAACATTACTACGGCCTTTCCAAAAGCGAACAGGAACGCGGCATATCCTTGGTTGACGCACACGAGTTGTCAAGAAGAAAATATGATGCGGTATTCGGATGCTTCGACAACAAGTACGCTAGATTGTGGCTTAATAATTTTGCAGTTGCCAATAAAGTGCCGTATTTTGATGGAGGCACCGGGCCGAAAAGCGGGCAGATTTTTGAGTATGTGCCCGGAAAAACAAACTGCATAAACTGCCAGTCCGACCTCATCTACATGAGGCGCGAGCCAATGTCATGCGACGACGCAGACGGAAGCGTCGTGATGCCCAACATGAATATCGGCAGTGCAATGGTTGGGGAGGCTGTCAGGCTTTTATGCTCCATAGGCGAGGTGCCCAAGGCGGAGTTTAGGTACAGGGCTATATCGTCCGGAAGGATGGGAATCGTAAGCGGGGGAATTTCCGTAGCGAAGATGCATAACTGCTAGGTGTTGAAAATGATTCGGGAACAACCTATAAATTGCGGCAAGCTGGAGAATATTGTTGCACTTAACTTTGACCCTTATGACTCCTCGCATGCCGGATTTTCCGAGAGCTATACTTTTGGCCTTGATGGAATCTCCTACAGGGAAAAATCCGA